>JACPZX010000050.1 GCA_016195325.1 Acidobacteriota bacterium | reverse complement strand
CGAGGATCTTCAGCCCCTCGACCTCCAGTCCCTGGAAGGCGTACGGGGAGGTCCTCGGCTTGTAGGCGCCGCCGCGAAGGAAATGCGCCCCCGCCGCCTTCACGGCGTGGGCCACGACCAGCGTCTGCTCGAGCGACTCGACCGCGCAGGGGCCCGCAATGACCGCGAAGTGCCCCGCGCCGAGCTTCCGGCCGGCCACGACGATCTGCGTGTCGTCGTGCTTCACCTCGCGGCTGACGAGCTTGTAGGGCTGCGTCACCGCGATGGCCGACTGGACCCCCGGCAGGATCTCGAACTCCGCCGGGTTCAACGGCCCCTTGTTCCCCGTGATGCCGATGGCCGTGCGGAGCGCCCCGGGGATCGGGTGCGCCCGGAAGCCGAGCGCCTCGATCCGCGCGGTGACGCGCTCGATGTCCCTTTCGGACACCCCCTGTTCCATCACGATGAGCACGGAGAATTCTCCCTGAAGGTGTGGGCATCTTAGTGTGACCGGGTGAACACCTCAAGCCGCGCGGAACCCTCGGAGCGCGATGGTTGACGGCGGGGCCCGGGCTTGCTATCACGTAGCGTCCGCGAAGGCGCGACCGGAACCCGGGAGCGGCCTCGCGCGGCCACGAGGAGATGCATGGAGCTCAAGGAACTCGAGAAGAAGACCGTCGTCGAACTGCGCGAGATGGCCCGCACGTACGAGGACATCACGGGCGCGATCGGCATGAAGAAGGAGCAGCTCGTCGAGATCCTCTGCAAGAAGCTGGGGATCGAGAAGAAGCACGCGCCCCCGAAGGGAATCGGCCGGAAGGCGCTCAAGGAGCGCGTCCGCGCGCTGAAGGCGAAGCGGGACGCCGCCCTCTCCGCCCACGACGCGAAGGCTCTCAAGCGCGCCCGCACCCTGATGCGGAGGACGAAGCATCACCTGCGGGATCTGGTCGAGCTGGCCAACAAGGGGAAGGTGAAGCCGAAGGAGGGCGCCGCCCCGGCCGCGCCGGCCACCTGATCCTCTTGAAGCGCCTCGTCCTCGCCGCCGCCCTTGCGGCCCTCGCGGCGCTCGCCGCCACGGAGGCTCGGGCGCAGAGCCAGGAGCCGTACGTGTACATCGCCCCCGACTTCTGGCACGTGGCCCTCTCGGGGAACGGCCAGACGGGGCGCGGATCGTCGGACGAGCGCTTCGGCGTCGCCGACACGCTCGGCGTCGATACGAGCGACACGAGCCGCGCGCTCGAGTCGTTCATCCGGCTCCGGGAGAAGTACCTGGTGGAGTTCGGGCTCGCCCACGGGGACTTCTCGGGCTCCACAAACGTCTCGTCGATCTTCACGTTCAAGAACCACACCTTTCTCCCGGGCTCGCGCATCCGGTCCGACATGAAGGTCGATCACAAGAAGCTCCTGTACGGCTCTCCGTTCCTGGCGGGCAGGACGCTCACCGCGGGGGTGAGGGTCGGCCTCTACCGGTACGACCTCGAAACGTCCGTGAAGCAGAGCGGGACAGGCAGCCCGGACGTCTCGTTGAAGTCGACCGTTCCGATCATCGGCGCCAGTTTGAGCTTCATCCCGGCCCAGGCGCTCCGGATCCACGGCGAGGTCCTGAGCACCGCCCTCGATCGGGGCGGCGTCCGCTCGCGCGTGCAGGAGGGGTACGCCGCCCTCGACTACATCCTCTTCGCGCGCTCGGTCGGCATCACCGTGGGGTACCGGTACAGCTCGCTCAGGTCCGAGGACAGCGGGCGGGCGAAGCTCGACATCAAGGAGAAGGGGACCTTCTTCGGCATCGTGGTGAAGCTCTGAGGGGAGGCGGCATGATAGGGAGGGTCTTCGTGCGCGTCGCGACCGCGGCCGGGCTTCTCCTCGGCGCGGCGGCGATCGCGGGGGCGGGCGAGGCGCACCTGTACTTCGCCCCCGGCGCGTGGATCGCGAAGGCCGAGGGGGACGGGGCGACGGGGAAGCCGGGCGGCGGCTTCAACGTCGCGGACGATCTCGCCGCCGACGGTGTCGACAGCTATCCGGGGATCGATTTTCTCGCGCGGCTCGGGCATCACCGGATCGTCGGCGGGTACAGCGACGGCAAGGTGAACGGCGACAAGCTGGGCAGCTCCATCGAGCTCCGGAGGCAGCGCCTCTTCTACGGCTACTCGTTCCTGAGCGCGGGAGTTCTCGACGTCACCGCCCTCGTGGGCGGCGACGGCTACGACGTCAAGACGAAGGCCGCGAAATCCACGGCGGCCCACATCGGATCCCCCGCGCCGGCCGTCGGCCTGTCGATCGGCATCCGCCCGCCGATCGTCCCCGTGCGCTTCTACGCCGAGGGGGTCTACTCGTCGATGAAGATCTCCGGCGTCGACACGAGGCTCACGGATCTCTCGGCGTCGTTCGACTGGTACTTCATCCCCGTGGTCAAGCTCCTGGGATTCCAGATCGGCTACCGGGTCTACGATCTGAAGTCTCACGACACCGGCACCGGCGAGAAGAGCAACTACAGGTTCCGCGGCCCGTTCGCGGGCCTCGTCTTCAGGATCTGACCCGCACGGCTCCCTCCGTCAGCGCGACGGCGCGGTGAGCGTCGGCGCATAGGGCCCCAGGTACTCCCGGCGCCACCACGCTCCCCCGGCCCGTCTCTCCTCCCCGCTCGTCATGTGGTAGTCGTACACGATCGCGCGGATCTGCGACGGCGGTCCGTCCGGGAAGGGATTGCGCTCGAGGAGCCCGACGACCGGCGGGCTCCCTTCGAGCAGGCGCTTCATGAGCTCGACGACCCACGGGTTCCTCTGATACGACCCCAGCGCGGCGAACCACATCTGCCAGTCGAGGCGCGGCTGGTGCGGCGCGACGAAGCGCGGGGGGCGCGAGACGTCCCCCGGCTTGAAGCGGAACTCGTAGTCGAGCCACGTCGCGCCGTCGCGCGACCCCTGCAGCACGATCTCGTGCCGGTACGTCGTCATCGAGGCGAAGAGGCCGTAGCTGCTCACGCTCCGGAAGGGGGCGATCGCCTCCTCGATCGATCGCAGGGGACCGGGATACGGGATCGGGAGGCGCATCCGATCGGTCATCTGCATCGTCCCGACGGCGAAGATCACGGCCGCGAAGGGGACCAGGACCCGGCGCGCGGCTCGACTCCATCCGGCCTCCCCGCCCGCCCGGTCCCCGGGACGCACGCGCCTGAAGCGCATCGGCCACGCGGTGTCGTCGAGGAGAAGAACGCACAGCGCCAGCGTCAGAAGATTGAAGAAGGCGAAGTTCCCCGTCGCCATGATCGCGACCTGGAGGAAGAGCAGCGCCGCCGCGCCGGCGTGCCGCACGCGCCGGGGGGCGAAGATGAGCCACGGCGCGACCAGCTCGATCGCGAACATCACGACTTCGGAGGCCGCCTGCGCGGCGTGGGGCAGCCGCTGCATGTACCAGGCGGTCCACGTCGGAAGCGGCTGCGTCTCGTAGTGGAAGTCCAGCGCCGTGAGGTCGCGCCACTCGGGGGTCGGCGCGCCGAGCTTGACGATCCCCGACGTGAACATCAGCCGGAAGAGAAGCCAGTGGAGGAGGAAGACGCTTCGCGTGCGAACTCGTGCGGCGGGTAGGAAGACGGCGAGGAGCCCCGTCTCCAGCAAGAGGATGTCCCACTGGAAGTTGAGGAAGACGCGAACGACGGAGCAGAGCGAGAGGTAGAGCGCCCAGAGAGCGACGAAGATCGGGCGCGGCGCGAGGCCGGTGAGCATCACCACCGCGGAGAGCACGGCGCCCAGCCAGCAAGCGCCCGCCAGCGCCGCGTCGCCCGGGGGGATCCACCAGAAGATGGTCGGGAGCTGGGCCGGCGACGTTCCGCCGAGGCTCGCCCGCACGGCGTCGAGGAAGGCGGCGGCGGGGAGCACCCCGCGGCTTCCGGCGAGCCCTTCGATCTGCACCGCGAGCGATGCAAAGGCGATGAGATACACGGCCGCCAGCATCCGGACGAAAAGCCATCGCGCCGTCTCGTACGCCGGCGGCGAGACGTCGGGCCCCCACAGGAGCTGCGTGATCCTCGAGAAGAGGGGGCGGTTTCTCGCGACGAGGGCGTAGGCCGCCTCGCTGATCGGCGCGACGCCGGGGACGTGCTCGTACGCCCCGAGCGCCCATCGGCGCCCCGGGGCGCGCGCGAGCGCTCGGAGCACCGCCTCGGCCCCGCGATAGATCTTCCCGTCGGTCTCGACGAGCTGGACCGAGCGCGCGAACTCCTCCTTCGGGATTTCGGGAAAGCGATCGCCCACGGCGGTCGACGTCGCGTACTCGACGCGATCGCCGGTCGCGAGCTGCCAGCGCCCGATCCACTTCCTGCAGAAGCTGCAGTCGGCGTCCCAGATCAGGAGCGGCTTCGATTTTTCGGCTTCCCTCGGCATGAGCCTCCAATGTCCGGGCGCGCGTCATTCTGACGGCTGCGGTTCGCGCCGACAAGCGCCGGAGGTTAGAATCCCGGGCCATGGGACGGGAGACGAAGTGCACCGCACGGGTCGGACGCCGCTCCGGGTCGGGGAAGGCGATGCTCGAGTCGGAGCGGCTGATCTTCCGGAGCCCGGAGATCCGCCTCGACATTCCGTTTCGCGAGATCCAGAGGCTTCGCGCGGAAGGGGGCGCCCTTCACCTGACGCATGGCGGCGAGACGATCTCGCTCCTGCTCGGCCCTCTCACCGCGAAGTGGGAGGAGAAGATCCGGAACCCGCGGAGCCTCCTCGACAAGCTCGGCGTGAAGGAGGGGCTGCGCGTCTCGCTCGTCGGCGCCTTCGATGCGGCCTTCGTGACGGAGCTTCAGGCGAAGGGGGCGCGCGTCACGACGGGGCGCGCCGCGAAGGAGAGCGACCTCATCCTCTTCGCCGCCTCCCGCACCGCGGATCTCCAGAGGCTCGAGACGCTCAAGGCCTCGCTCCGGCCGGCCGGGGCGCTGTGGGTGATCCGCCCGAAGGGGGTGCCGGAGATCACCGAGTCGGACGTCATGGCGGGAGGGAAGGCCGCAGGCCTCGTCGACGTGAAGGTCGCGAGCTTCTCACCCACGCACACGGCGGAGAAGTTCGTGATCCCCGTGGCGAATCGGTGAAGGTGCCTTGACCTTTCATGAATGCCGTTCCAGAATAACGCCACTGAGACGCGCCCCTGTGCCACGTCCATGATCAAAGTAGGGAGACCTACACGTGGCACAGGGGCATTTTGTTATTGGGGAACGAGTCGCCGTGCTGCTGGACGGCGAATCCGTCCGAATCACACTCGGCTCGCGGCTCAAACGATTTCCTGAAGCCGCGGATGTCGTCGCCGAAGTGTCGCGAATCCTCGTGCACCCGGCCGTCGAGCGCTCCTCCCTCTACCGGGTGTTCTACTACACCGCCGAACCCCTCTCCGGCTCGGCTCGGAACCCTCTCGACGGCCGCCCGATCGATTTCTCAGCCACGCTCGCCTACGCCCGGAACATGCGTCTCATCGAGCGCCTCGACGACGAACCCGACTTCGCCGTGCGCCGCGGGACACTCGTTCACCAAGGGTGGGAGATTGGCCGAGCGGCCGCCCATCGGTTGACCTCCGGCCTCAAGACAACGGTAGGGGCGCACGATCTCGTTCCGAAAATCCTGCAGAAAGGGGTCGACATGAGAATCGGGCTCGACATGGCCTCGCTCGCGTTGAAACGGTTCGTCTCGAGCGTCGTCGTCGTGACGGGCGATTCGGATCTCGTGCCGGCGATGCGGTTCGCCCGACGGGAAGGAATCCGTGTGTATCTCGACACGCTCGGGCACCCCCACGTCAGACCCGAGCTGAAAACGCACGCGGATCAAATGCTCGGATGAGTGCGGGCGAGAGTCACACCGCCTTCCGAAATCGTGCGAATCTCTCCTCCAGCCGGTCCCGGCTCGGTCGCGAACCGGGTGATCGGGGTTCCAGGATTTCTTTCCCCTGAAACTGCTGCAGGCCGTGCACGAGCATCGGCCCATCCTCTTCCGCAAGGACATCTTCGCGAATCTCAATCCGCAGATCGGGACGGACGCCCAAGATATCTCCGTCGAAAGCAGCGTGGTGCAGCTTGCAGAGCGCAAGCCCGTTGGAGACGATGGGGTCCCCTCTCGGGTGCTTGTCTTCGAGGATGTGGGCGGCGTCGAGCAGACGGCGGTGATGGCGCAATCTGCATACCGCACATTGTTCTTTGTAGGCGAACAGCACTCGGCGCTGGAAGACCTTCTGGTGGGCCCGCTGCAGCGCTACACGGGTGAAATACGATCGCAGTACGGGAGAGTCCGGCGCAGGCTCGGCCTCGGAGGCGCTGGCTTCATCCGAATCGACAACCAGCCAGAATGCTAGCGCCGTCGGGTCATCGCGCACGAGTTTGACGGGCCATATCGGAAGATACTCTCCAGGGGCAAGGCCGTAGAAGTATAGGAGCGGAACTCGGCGGCTCATCGCGAGCCGGAGGCCCCGGTTATCCGGATGGTTCGGATCCGTTCCTCGGTACCGATATCTTATGAAGTCGTCCGACTCGAATGCGTCGTCGTAGGGGCGCTCGCGGCCGGGAACGACGGGGACCGTGGTGATCGAGAGAGGCAACTCGGGGAGAATTGCGGGCTTGAAAATGCCGGCCGGGCCCAGGAGTGGGACGCGTCTCCCGTCGAACGAGAATCCTTGCATCAGAATGGATCGCTCGACGCTCCCGCCGCCGATCTCGCACTGACGTCGCACGAAATCAAACGCAGCCGCCCGGACCCGGGCGTCAAAATCGTCAACCGTCATCTGTTCACTCGACCCCGCCGAGCCTCCGGAGCAGGCGGCGCGTGTAGACGCCGACCATGCTCTTCCGGTACTGCGGCGGGAACATCACGTTGCGGACGGGCTGGCAGCGCTTCTGGATCCCGTCGGCGACCGCTTCGATCAGCTCACCGGTCAGCGCGAGCCCGCGGAACGGCTCGGTGACCTCCGGGAAGAGGAGCGGCGTCATCGACACGGCCGTGACCGCGACGCGCAGATCCTCGATGCGCGCCCCCTCGAGGCGCAGCGACGCCCCCACCCCCATGTCCGGGAAGTCGAACGAGTCGCGGAGCCTCAGCTTCGCGTAGCCCGAAGCCGAGACCGCGGCCTCGGCCGGGATCTTCACCTCCGTGAGGATCTCCCCTTTCCGGAGGTCGCTCTTGCGGATGCCGTCCGGGTGGTAGAAGTCCGCGGCGGCCATCTCGCGAGGGCCGTCGAAGCCGACCAGCGTGTACGTGGCGCCGAGGGCCATCAGGAGCGGCGCCGCGTCGCCGGCGTAGATCGCGTAGCAGATCTCCTTCTGCGGCACGACGAGGCAGACGTCCCCCTCGGCCTTCATGCAGAACCCCTTCGAAGCGCGCCAGTCGTAACCCTGGTTGAAGTAGTAGCAGCGCGTCTCGAGGAGGAGGTTGCCGCCGAGCGTCGCCGATTGCCGGACCAGGGGCGTCGCGATCTGCGAGATCGCCTCGAGGATGCCGGGGAGATTGCGCCGCACCCCCTCGTCGGCCTCGATGTCCCTCAGGCGCGCCATCGCGCCGAGGGCGAACCCTCCGCCGGGAAGCCTCCGGAACGGGGTCGAGAGATCGGCGACACGGGAGAGGGAGATGACGTGGCCCCGGGCGTTCAGCCGGTTCTTGTAGTTCGGCAGGAGATCGGTGCCGCCGCCGAGGAAGTCGAAATCGCCGGCGCAATCCCCCGCGATCATCAGCGCTTCCTCGACGCTGCGCGGCCGGTGGAGTTGGAACGGGGGAAGGATCATCGACCCACCGGAACCGGCCGGCCGCCCTGAGGCGCCTTGATGCGTGGGGCGGGCGGAGCGCCCGGAGCGGGCTTGCGCGCGCCCCGGTTCTTCTGGATCCCGGCGAGGATGCGATCGGGGGTCATCGGGAGCTCCTGGCTCTGAGCGCCTGGCCGAGGCCCATGTGGATCGAGCCGATGACCTGGCCTTCCACGGCCGTCGGGTTGAGCGCCCTGCCGCAATCGTGGGCCGCCCAGATGTGATCGACGCGCACGAACCCCGTCTCGGGATCGACCTCGACCTCGGCGACGTACGCCTGGAAGGAGTAGGTCGGCGACAGCCCCGCGGCCGCCCCCTTGAACTTGCCGCCTATCGGCGGGGCGGCTGCGTAGGCGCCGCGCGCGATGAGAGCCCCCTTCCCCGCGAGGGCCTCGGTGAGCGCCTCCATGAAGGTGACGCCGACGGCCGGGTTCGGCGCGTACTCGATCCGCCCGTCGCGGGCGACGAACCCCTCCGCCGGGTGGCCCGTCAGGCGCGCGGCGGCGGCGATGAGCTGGGCGCGGATCTCCTCGGCGGCGCGCCGCGCGGCGTTCCCCGCCATGAAGGTGACGCGGCTCGAGTACGAGCCGAGATCGATCGGGTCGGTGTCGCTGTCCGAAGAGAACACGCGGATGCGCTCGAGGCCGATGCCGAGGGGCTCGGCGACGCACTGCGCGAGCATCGTGTCGGACCCCTGGCCGATCTCGGCGGCCATGCAGTGCACGGTCACGCCGCCGTCCATGTCGAGCTTCAGGTGGGCGGTCGACTGCGGGAGCTTCGTGAAGTGGATCGGCAGCGCCGAGCCGGAGATGTAGAAGCCGCAGGCGACGCCGATGCCGCGCCCGGGAGGGAGCTTCCGGAACTTCTCGTCCCATCGCGACGCCTCGCGGACCTTGAGCAGCCCCTCGCGCGTGCCGTTCGACGTGATCCTGAACTCGTTCACCGTCGTCGTGTTCGGCGGCAGCAGGTTCCGGAGCCGGAAGTCGATCGCGTCGATGCCGGCCTTCTCCGCCAGCTCGTCGACGATCACCTCCATCGCGAAGCGCGAGTTCACCGCGCCGTGCCCCCTCATGGCGCCCGACGGGGGCTTGTTCGTGTAGACGCGCTTCCCCGAGTAGCGGAAGCTGGGAATCCGGTACGGGCCCATGCAGAGCACGCCGTTGTAATAGGTGGTCACGACGCCGAACGAGCCCCACGCGCCGCCGTCGATGAGCGCCTTGAGGTCGAGGCCCGTGAGCATGCCGTCGGCCGTCGCGCCGATCGTCATGCTGGTCTTCGTCGGATGCCGGCCGTGGTTCGTGAGGAAGACCTCCTCGCGATCGAAGAGGATCTTCACCGGGCGCTTCGTCCGGCGCGACAGGAGGGCGGCGATCATCTCGTGAGGGAAGGGATCGCTCTTGCCGCCGAAGGCGCCGCCGACCATCGGCCGGATCACCCTGATGCAGTGCATGTCGATCTCGAGCACCTCCGCAAGCGCGCGGTGCACGTAGTGCGGCACCTGCGTGGCCGACCAGATCGTGAGCCGGCCGTCGTGATCGTAGTGCGCGACGACGCAGTGCGGCTCGGTGAAGGCGTGGGTCACGGGCGCGAACTTGAAGGCGTGGGAGACGACGTGGGCCGACCCGGCGAACGCCGCGTCCACGTCCCCGAAGTTCTGCTCGACCGCCTTGTGGACGTTCGTGCCGCCGACCGTCTTGTCGTGGATCGGCTCGGCGGTGACGGCGAGCCCGTCCTCCAGGTTGAGGATCGGCTCGAAGGGCTCGTACCGGACCTCGATGAGCCGCATCGCCTCGAGCGCGGTCTCCTCGTCCTCGGCGGCGACGGCCGCCACCGCGTCGCCGACGTAGCGGACCTTGCCCACCGCCATCGCCGTCTCGTCCTTGCTGACCGGGAGGACGCCGAAGCGCGAGGTGGACTCGAGGCCGTGGATGACGGCATGCACGCCGGGGAGCGATTCGGCCCGGCGCGTGTCGATCGCCGCGATGCGCGCGTACGGCAGGGGCGAGCGCAGGATCTTCCCCGTGAGCATCGCCGGGAGCTTGATGTCGTCCGTGTAGACGCCGACGCCCGTGACCTTCTTGACGGCGTCGACGAGAGGGGTGCGCTTCCCGATCACTCCCACGTCACGCCTCCTCGATCCCGTCGCCGGCCGCCTCGACGGGCGAGCGGTAGGCGCCCCCCGCGCGACGCCGCGCGACCTCGGCGGCCCCGCGCGCGACGGCGTCGAGGATCGAGACGTAGCCGGTGCAGCGGCACATGTTCCCGCTGATCGCGTCGCGGATCTGGCCTTCCGTCGGCGCGTCGTTCGCCTCGACGAAGGCCAGCGCGGTCATGATGAACCCCGGGGTGCAGAAGCCGCACTGGCTCGCGCCGGTGTCGACCCACGCCTGCTGGAGCGGATGGAGCCCGTCGCCGCCCGCCACCGCCTCCACCGTCGTGATCGATCGTCCTTCGGCCTCGAGGGCGAGCGTGAGGCACGAGAGCGTGGGCTTGCCGTCGAGGAGGACGGTGCAGGCGCCGCAGGTCCCCATGTCGCACCCGCGCCGCGTGCCGGTGAGGTTGAGCGTCTCCCGGAGCACGTCGAGGAGGACGTCGTACGGACGGACCGCGACGCGCCGATCGATCCCGTTCACCCGGAGCGTGACCAGCGTCCTGTCGATCTTCTTCCTGATGGTCGTGAGCGTCACGGTGGTGAATGCCTCCCCCTGCGCCGGTACTCGGCGACGGCCTCGAGGTACTCCTCCGGAGTGTTGATCCCGGACAGGACCGCCGCGCTCTCCGCGGCGACCGTCTCGATCTCGGGCTCGCGGGCGCGCACGTAGTCGCGGAGCGGCGCGTCGTCCCCGACCCCGAGAAGCGGCTCCCGGTGCGCGATCGCCATGAGCAGCGGGTGCCCTCGCCGACCCTCGAACGACGGGATGATAATCGACTTTTCGGGCGCTCTCACCTGAAATCGTTCGCGCAGGATAGCGATATCCCGCCCTCGAAGCAGCGGATGATCCGCGGGGAGCACGAAGAACCCCGCGGCCCCCGGCGGCACCGCCGCCAGCCCCGCCTTGAGGCTCGACGTCTGGCCGCGCCCGGGATCCTCGTTCACGACGAAGCGGACTCCCGCGCGCCGTTCGATGGCGGTGCGGATTCCCGCGGCCCCGGAACCGACGACAACGATCGCCTCCCCGGCCCCCCCTTCGAGGCACGCCGACACCACGAGGTCGAGGCACGTCCGTCCGTCGAACTCGAGAAGGGGCTTCGGAGTCCCCATCCGGGACGAGGCGCCGGCGGCGAGAACGAGGGCGGAGATCACGATTGCTCGGGCCGGCGGCGAAGGAGCGCGAACGCGGTCGCCGCGGCGGCGAAGGCGGAGAGGAGCCACGCGCCGCGGCGCGCGGGCGTGTCGGCGAACCGGAGATCGACCCGGTGACGGCCCGCCGGCACGTCGACCAGGACGAGCGCGGTCCCCGGCTCGGCGCGGAGGCGCGCTGCCACGCCGTCCGAGTCGGCCCGCCAGCCGGGAGTGGCGAAGAGGTGAACCCTCAGCGTCGCGTCGGCCGGGGAGTCGACCTGCACCGTCATGCCGTGCGTCCTCTCGGCGACGATCGTCGCCGCGCTCCCCGGCATCGCGTCCCCCGCGGCGTCGACGATCGCCGCGCGCGGCCCTTCGGGGAGAAAGTGAAGCCGCTCGACCTCCTTCGGCTGGAACTTCGGATCGCCGAAGTACTTCGCCTGCATCGCCTCGCGCGTGAAGTCCGCGTCGCTCCCGCTCCCCTGGCGCGCCTTCAGGTACGGCACGCACGCGGCGACGAGAAGCGCGGCGACGGCGATCTGCACGACGAGGCGGCCCCGTGCCGACGCGGCGATCGTGAAGGTCGCCATGCCCGCGGCGAGCGAGGTGCCGAGCCCGACGACCATCAGGAAGCGCCAGGGGAACTGGACGTTCTGGAGAACGTGCAGCCGATCCCAGAGCGGGCGCGTGATCGACAGCGTCAGCGTCGATCCCCCGACCGCCAGGAGCGCCGCGAACCCGACGGCGGCTCGGCCCCGCCCCGTGAGGGCCGCCGCGGCGATCGCGGCGAGCAGGAGCGCGACATGCGCCCATCCCATCTGGAACGACATGTGATCGGCCGTTCCGGGGACCGACGCCCCGAACCCCCACGCCGTCGAGAAGAGCTGGGGGGCCTCGAGGAAGTGGTCGCCGTACCAGTCGGGGCCCTTCGCCCCCTCCTCGTAGTGAGTCCCGGGAAGATCGGCGAGCGCGGGGACCCACACGAAGGCCGCGAGCGCCAGCGCGAGCGCCAGCGAGGCCGCGGCCGCCAGGACGGAGCGAGCGCGCGCGCCGCGCCGCGAGCTGAAGAGCGCGTAGGCGGCGACCAGGGGAAGGCCGATCACGGTGGACGGAAAGTGCGACGCCGGGATGAGCGACGTCACCGCCGCGGCGGTCCCGATCGCGCGCGCCGAGGGGTGCCGCACCGCGCGGCGCGTCGAGGCCAGCGCCAGCGGGAGGACCGCCATGGCGAAGAGCTCCGAGTACGCCATCCGGACGTAGACGTCGGCGATCCGGTACGGGAGGTACACGTACGCGAGGCCGGTGATCGCCGCCCCGGATCTCCCCGCGTGGGGGCGCGCGAAGATCGCGGCGGCGATCGCCGCCGCGAGGACGGTGCCCCCCGCCGCGATCTTGAGCGAGACGATGGGACCGGCGCCGAGGAGGACCAGGAGCGCCGGCAGGTAATAAGGTAGGACCGGGTTGAAGTCGAGAATCGGGCCGCCCAGCCCGCCGAAGGCGTCGGGAACGAAGCGCGGGTAGAGGACCCCCTCGCCGAGAGCGCGCGCCGTCTCCGCGACGCGGAAGAGGTGGGCGACGGTGTCGTGCCCCCAGGGGAATGCGACGGTGACGAGCGGGCCGAGCGCGCCGAGGGACAGGAGAAGGAAGGCCGCCTCGAGAGTCCGGCCGTCCCGAGGAGGGGTGGAGCGCGTCTTCATCCGCGTCAGTCTAGTCGCAATCGACGGGCGACGGATCTAACCTCGCGCATGGCGAAACGATCGAGGAATCCGCGCCGTCCGGGCGACGCCGATGGCGGCCCGGCGCGCGGCCGGGACGCGGCGAACGCGGACGGCGCCCCCGGAGCGACGGACGCCGCGGCCGCGGCGGGGGTCTTCCTCCTCGCGCTGGCGGTGCGCCTCGCTTACGTCTGGCAGATCCAGGCCGCCGGCCTTGGCCGGTACCTGAGGCTCGATCCTCTCTATTACCACCAGTGGGGACAACGGATCGCGGCCGGAGACTGGATCGGGCGCGACGTCTTCGAGATGTCGCCTCTGTACGCCTACTACCTCGGAGCGCTCTACCGGGCGTTCGGCGACGGGCAGATCCTCCCGCGGGTGCTCCAGGCGATCCTCGGCGCCGCCGTCTGCGGTCTCCTGGTCCTCGCCGGGAGGCGCGCCCTCGGACGCGCCGAGGGGATCGCCGCGGGGATCCTCTTCGCCCTCTACGCCCCCGCGATCTTCTACGACGGCCAGGTGATGAAGACGTCGCTCGAGGTCTCGTTCGCGACGCTTGCGACCCTCGCCTTCTACGCCGCGGCGCGGCAGGGAGCCTCCCCGGCTCCTCGGTGGCTCTTCGCGGGCGGCATCCTCCTCGGGCTGACCGCGCTGATGCGCGAGAACATCCTCGTCGCCGCACCGATCTTCTTCGCCTGGGCCGTGTGGCCGCGCCCCGGGGTCTCCGTGCGGGCGAGAGTCGCCGCCGGAGCGGCTCTCGTCGCGGGGACGATTCTGCCGATCGCCCCCTTCACCGTGCGCAACGCCGCCGTCGCGCGGGAGTTCGTCCTGATCACGTCCCTCGGCGGCGAGAACTTCTACACGGGCAACAACGAGATAGCGAGCGGGCGCTACACGCCGCCTCCGTTCGTCCGCCCCGATCCGCAGTTCGAGCACGAGGACTTCCGGCGCGAGGCGACACGGCGCGCGGGGCGCCCGCTCACCCGCCGCGAGGCGTCGGACTTCTGGTATCACGAAGGGGTGCGGTTCATCACCGCGCACCCGCTCCGGTACGTGTGGCTGCTCGGCGACAAGCTGCTCGTCTTCTTCAACGACTTCGAGCGCCCGGACAATTTCAGCCTGTACAACTTCCAGAGATTCTCGCCGGTTCTCGCCGCCCCCCTTCCCCACTTCGCGTGGATCGCGCCGCTGGGGCTCCTGGGCGTCGGGCTCGCCTGGCGGCGACGCGGCGGGCTGACCCCGTTCGTCGTCACGCTCGCGACCTTCGTCATGTCGGCGCTTATTTTTTTCACGCAGGCGCGCTATCGCATGCCGGTCGTCCCGATCCTCTGCCTTTTCGCGGCGCACGCGGTCTTCGCGCTCGTCGCCGCGGCGCGCGGGAGGCGCTTCGGCCTTCTCGGCGGCTCCGCCGCCGCCCTCGCCGCCCTGGTCGCGATCGTCCTCCTTCCCCCGGGCAACACCGCCCTGTACGACGCGCGAAACCACTCGCTCCTCGCGGAGATGCTCCTCGAGGCGGGGCGGACCGACGAGGCCATCGCGGAGTATCGGGCGAGCGTCGCCGGCATCGAGGCGATCCCCGCGGGGGATCCGGGCGACGCGCCGGCGATGCGCGGCCTGGCCGGCGCGCACCTGGGGCTCGCGCGGGCGCTCCTCAAGCAGGGCGCGAATCGCGACGCGCTGGATCACCTGAAGCTCGCGGCGGAATCGCCGCGCGAGGACATCCGGTTCGCCGCCTTCAGCACGATGGGGGCGCTGCTCGGCGAGAGCGGCAGCCCCGCGGCGGCCGCGGAGGCGCTGGCGCGCGCGGTGGCGGAGAGGCCCGACGATTTCGAGGCGAGGATGGCCTACGCGGAAGCGCTCGAGAGGATCGGGAGGACGGCCGATGCGGTGGCGCAGCTCGATCGGGCGATCGCGATCAACCCGCGGGACGCCGACGCGCCGAGGATTCGCGCCGAGCTGATGCGGGGCCCCGGCCTTCGCCGCTGACGGGGCTCGCTCTCAGCGAACCCCCGGCTCGACGAGCCTCAGGTGGCTCCGGGTGTGGTCGTCCGCGATGCGGAGGAGACGGCGCTTGCGATCCCGCATCTCCATCAGCGTGGCCCTCAGGCCGTCGCGCAGCGGACCGGCGTTCGGCGAGCGGTCGAGGACCGAGAGCAGGTCGTCGACGTCCGCGAGATCCTGCCCGGCCTGCCGGCGCAGCTCTCCCGTCGCGGTGTTGAAGGTCTCCGTGATGTCCTGGAAGTAGTCCCCCCTGCGGAGCCGCAGCGCCGTCGTGAGGTCCCCCTCCCCGATGCGGCGGAGGCGGCGCTCGATCGCGAAGAGAGCGCCCATCAGCCGGCCGGAGTGGACGAGCCCGATGGCGAGGAGGCCGAAGACGTAGAAGACCGCGCCGATCGTGAGCGTCGTCTCCATCGCGATCTGCTGCGCCTCGAGAACGTCCGCGAACGCGGGGTTCGTCTCCGACAGCTCGTGGACGCGGACGAGGTTGATCTGATGGACGGCGGAGATGAGGAGGACGAGCAGCACGGCCGCCCCGAGCGTCGGGACGAGGGTCGTTCGGAACTGATCGGCGGGGCGCCCGAGAACGCGGCGGGCGCTGTACGGGCGGGGGCCAGGGCTGTCCGACAGGTTCGGCGCGGGATCAGACATCCACGGATCCTCCTGTCACCTCACCGCCCACCCTGCCGGAGGCGACGGGCGCGAATATGAGGCGGTGACGGGGGTTCGTCAAAGCCGGGGAGGGCGCCCCTCCGCGGGATTCCGATTTTCGGGCTCGTCGGCTTCCTCCCGGAGCATGGCCCGGAGCACCGCGATCAGCCCGAGGACCACGAGCGCCCCGCCCCCCGCGAGCGCGGCGCCGGGACGCTCGCCGAAGATCACCCAGGCGTAGAGCGTCGCGAGGACGGGCTCCCCGAGGAGGGCGGCGCTCACGACGTACGCGCGGACGCGCCGCACCGACCAGTTGAGGAGGCCGTGGCCGAGGACGCCTGGGCCCGCGGCCATCAGCAGGTACCACGGCCAGTCGGCGCCGAGCGCGGCGCGGTCGAGCTCCCCCGCGGCGAGCGCCGCGGCGAGGAGACAGCAGGCCCCCGCGCCGTAGACGCCGGTCAGGTACGTCCCGAACGCCACGCGCTCGCGGACCGTCCGCCCGATCAGAAAATAGGCTGCGGCGAAGAACGCTCCCGCGAGCGCGAGGAGGTCGCCGAGGAGGTGCGCCGGGCCGAGGGCGAGATCACCGCCCGCGATGAGCGCGGTGCCGGCGAGCGAGACGAGCACGCCGGCGACGGTCGCTCGCGAGGCCGACTCCCGGAGGAAGACCCGGGAGAGGGCGATGCCGAAGATCGGCTGGGTGGAGACGAGCAGGACGGACGCGCCGACGCTCGTGTAGCGGAGCGAGGCGATCCACGTCGCGAAGTGGAGCGCCAGCAGGCTCCCCGCAAGGAGAATCGGGAGCCACGCGCGGCGCGGGATGGGCCGCGGCGCGCGGCGGGACTCCCGGATGGCGAGGGGCGCCACGAGCGCCGTCGAGAGGATCAGCCGCCAGAAGGCGATGCCGAGAGGCCCGGCGACGCAGAGGCGGGCGAGGATCGACCCCCATGAGACGGCGACGATGGCGCAGGCGAGCGCGGCGGTGGTCGCGGCGCGAGAGCTCAGGGACTCTTTTCCGGCCGGGGCATCGGCTGCGTGTCGACCGTCACGGTGTCCTCCGTCGGCTCGATGAACCCCTTGTCGATCAGTCCGAGGAGCGCGCGGTAGGTCTCAAGATCCCGGTGCGGGAGAGCATCGAGGAGATCCGAGAGCGCCATGTGCCCCTCCACGGCGCCCACGACGTCCCGCTCGGCGGTGCTCAGCTCGATGTGCTCGATGAACCCGCTCACAGGAGGGCGCACGCGGAAGAGCGTCTTCGGGGCCGGAAGCTGGTCGGCCAGGTTGCGGAGCTCGTCCCAGTGGGTGAACCCCTCCATGAGCACCGAGGAAGTCGTCGCGGCGATCGTCTCGGCGACGGACGGGGGAAGGTCCTCCAGGACGAACCGCGTCTCCGGCCACATCATCAGGCGGAAGAGCGCCTTCTCCCCCGCCACGCGCCCCACGGCGGCGTGGACGATCCGCCCTTCGCGGAAGTAGATCCGCCCCTCCTCCCCCTCGACCCCCTGCAGCTTGAGGACCCCGGTCCGCCCGTTGAGGCTGAGAATCTGGAGGAGATCCGCCATCGACAGATGGCGGGTGTGACCCGAGAGCATGTCTCCCGCCCCCTCCGCCTCCTTCAGCTTCCGAGCGCGGGAGAGGATGATCTCCGCGCGCGCGAGCAGCTCCTCGCGGGAGAAAGGCTTGGTGAGGTAGTCGTCGGCGCCCATCCGGAGGCCTCGGACCTTCTTCTTCGCCTCCTGCTCCGTCGTGAGGAAAATGAAGGGGATCTGCGACGTCTCGGGGGCGCGCCGGACCTCCTCGCAGAGCTTCCACCCGTCCATGACCGGCATCAGGATGTCGGCGACGATGAGGTCGGGGCTGGTCTGCGCGATCTTGCGGAGCGCCTCGGCGCCGTCGGCGGCCATGAGCACGCGGTAACCGGAGGGGAGGAACGCGTCAGCCACGACCTGACGAATGAGAGGCGAGTCGTCGACGATCAGCACCGTGGACTTGGACATCGGCGGCCAATCTACGAAGGGGGTCCCGGAGAGTCAAGATCGGCCGGCTCGTCGCGGACCGGTCGATCAACGCTGCGGTGTCCCGTGCGTCACGGGCGACCCGACCGGAATTCCTTCGGCGCCCGGGCCGTAGCGATCGTCGAAGAACCTCCCCCACTTCGTCTTCCGGTAGGCCCGAATCCGGCTCATCCCCACGGTCGGGTACCACATCCAGTCGTGGTAGATGTTGGACGCCATCGGTGCCCAGACGACGAGCGGCGAATGGAGCGCGATCCTCTCGAGGAACCGGAGCGGTCCTCGCCTCAGCATCTGGTCGCCCCAGATGACGAAGCTGCGGGAGACCTTGAAGCCGAAGTTCACCCCCTCGATGGAATCGCCGACGACGTCGATGAAGCGCGGGTCCGCGACCCCGAGCCCCATCTCGTGGCAGATCCTCAGGTAGCCGATCTTCATCGGATCGAAGCCCATGAGCCGGGCGGCCACCGAGTCGATCGCGACGGAATCGGCGGCCCCGAGGAGGGTGTCCTTCACGTGAGGGATCATCGTCCGCGGCCCCGCTCCGTCGCCCGCGATGGTTCCGTCCATCAGCGTGAAGATCGCCGGGTGAATCTCCTTCTGCATCATCACGAGGTCCGCGAGCACCTCGTGGATGTGCTTGTGCGCGTAGTGCCGGACCTCTTTCAGCAGGCCGCCGAACGCGTTCTTGATCGAGCCGGTCGTCGTGCTGTGGCCGTGCGTCTTGACGGTGGGCAGATGAAGGATCTGCCGGCCGACGTACATCTTCGGAATCTCGATGCCGTCAGGAAAAATCTGGTTCAGGCGCAGAAGCTTCGACTTGAACCGGTGCACCGTCCACTCGACCTCGGTGAGCGGCTGGAAGGTCAGGCCAAGGCCGTCCAGCACCTGCAGCCAGCGGTTGTTGCGGGCCCCCTTCCAGGGCTCGGTGACGACGGTCCTGTTCTCGACCGGCGTGAGGTTCTCGCGCCTGTAGCCGAGATCGAGCAGCGCGCGAACCGCCCCCTCGACCTGCCACGGCTCGGACGAGCACGCCGGGAAGTACTTGGTCCAGGAGAGGTTCAGCTTGATGAGCGTGGGAAGATCGCGCGACAGGACGGCGTCCAACTCGGCGAGGCGGGCGAGCCGGGAGTAGTCCTCGAGGACCGTGGGGACGTCGGTCGTGAGGACGGCGACCCTTGCGCGCTGTGTCGGCACCGGATGCCACCTGGTCAGTGCATGTAGAGGATCAGGCCCGCGGCCACGCTCCAGAGCAGGATGTTGATCAGGAGCGGCCGGTCTCCGAAGAGCGCCTCGGTCGGGCTGCCCCCCAGGTCCCGCTTGTGGACGAGGTAAAGATACCGGAAGACCCCGTAGATGACAAAGGGGACCGTCAGGTAGAGGCGGTCGGTGCCGAGGCGCTGCTGCACCTCGGGCGAGAGCGTGTACGAGGCGTACGCCAGGAGCGTCGCCGAGGTGACGATCGTGATCATCTGGTCGAGGAACGCGACGGAGTATTCCTTGAGGATCCCCCGGTGCTCCGTCGCCCCCTCGAGGAGGACCAGCTCCTGTCGCCTCTTGCACAGGGCGAGGAAGAGGGACAGGAGGATCGTGCAGAGGATCAGCCAGGCCGAGACGGTCACCCCGATGGCGAGGCCTCCCGCGACGGCCCGCAGCACGAATCCCATGGAGATCACCATCACGTCGACGATGACGATTCTCTTGAGCCACACCGAGTAGAGCACGTTGGAGCCGAGATAGACCGCGCCGACCAGCGCAAACGCCGGGACCATCGCGTACGCGAGACCGAGGGCGAGAATCCCGAGCGCGCAGGCGACGACCAGGGCGAGCGGCGGCGGGACCTCCCCCGCGGCGATGGGCCGGAACCGCTTCGTCGGGTGGACCCGATCGTTCCGGAGGTCGAACACGTCGTTCAGGAGGTACACGGCGCTCGAGAGCAGGCAGAAGATCCCGAACGCGGCGAAGGCCCGCTCCAGGCTCCCGGGGTTTCCCATGCGGTGGGAGAAGAGGACCGCCGCGAAGATGACGCCGTTCTTCGCCCACTGGCGGATGCGGAACGAGCGGATCAGTCCCGACACGACCCCGCCCGTCGTCAGCCGCGCGACGCGCGGCGCTGTCATCTCCGGCATGATCTCCAGGCTTCGCCTCCGGCGCTTGGCGCCTCGTCTCGAACGGGGTGGAAGCGAGCCGTAATATAGTTACGACGCGCCGGATGAGCCACGCACCGGGCACGGGGCCGCGCGGCCGCCCCCGTCCGCGCGCTCGGAGACTGCATGGGCACGGCCTTTCAACCCGACGGCATCGCGGTCGTCATTCCCGCCCTCGACGAGGCCGAGGCCGTCCCGCTGGTGCTCGCCGACCTCGCGGCGATGGGGCTGCTCGGGACGACGGTCGTCGTCGACAACGGCAGCCGGGACGGCACCGCGCGGATCGCCCGCGCCGCGGGTGCGAGCGTGGCCGTCGAGCCCCGCCGCGGGTACGGAGCCGCCTGTCTCCGCGGCCTGGGTTTCGTCCGCGACAGCTGGCCTTCGACCCGAATCGTGGTCTTCGTCGACGCCGATCGAAGCGACGATCCCATGCGGATCCCGGCTCTCGTCGGACCCATCGCCGCGGGGGACCGCGATCTGGTGCTCGGGTGCCGGGAGAGGGCGCTCGCCGCGCGCGGCGCCGTGAAACTCCACCAGCGGATCGGCAACGAGATCGTCTGCCGGACGATCCTCGCGATGTTCGGACACCGATTCCGCGACCTGGGCCCGTTCCGCGCGATCTCCGTCGACGCGCTCCGCCGGCTCGACATGGGCGACACGGGCTACGGGTGGACGGTGGAGATGCAGGTGAAGGCGCTCCAGCAGGGGCTGAGGGTGCTCGAGGTGCCCGTCCCGTACCGCCTCAGGATTGGCCGGTCGAAGATCAGCGGGACCGTGATGGGATCGATCGGCGCGGCGGTGAAGATCGGCTGGACGATCGCCGCGCTGCGGTTCCGCCCTGTCACTCCCTCTCGTGGATCGTCTTGAGGGAGAGGATCTCGTACGTGCGCATTCCCGATGGCACCTGGATGTTGACCTCGTCCCCGGGCTCCCGCCCCGTGAAGCCGCGACCGAGGGGCGACGTGATCGAGATCTTGCCATTCGCCGGATCGGCTTCGTCGGAGAGCACGATCTCGTACGTCAGCTCTTTCTCCTCGCGGGTGTCCAGCACCTTGAGTACCGAGCCGAGCCCGACCTTGTCGTGGGAGATGTCCTCGATCCGGATTTCGGAGAGCTCGCCGAGGCGCGTCCTGAGCTGGCCGATCCTCGCCCTGACGAAGGACTGCCGCTCCAGCGCCGCGTGGTATTCCGCGTTCTCCCTGAGATCACCCATCGCCAGCGCGCGCTTGATTTCCTGAGGGAGCTCGACCCGCAGCTCGCGCTCGAGGGCCTTCACCTCGGCCTCGAGCTTGGCCTTGATCTTCAAGCGCTCCTCCTTGGACCCAACGCGTACCGCGCGCTCCCGGGCGTCCGGACCCGAAGGCTCAGTATAGGCGGGCCACCATCCCCCATTCAACCGGCGGCGGTTGCTTCATTCTCCCCCCGGTGACATGATCCGGCCCGCTCGATGGCTCTAACCGCGCCGATGCGACCACGGGAGAGCATCCTTGAACGTTCATTGTCCCGGCTGCCGCGCGACCTACTTCGTGGACGAAACCAAGGTGCCCCAGGGCGGAGGACGCCTCACCTGCCGCCAATGCGGCACGAAGTGGGAGATCTTCCGGCCTGATACCGTGACGATGCGCACCGTCGCCCGGGACTCGAAGAAGCCCGCGGCGCCGGCCCCTCAACCCGTCGCCGCCCCGCCCCCCGTCGATCCTCCCACCGTCTCCCGGACCAGGAAGGCGCGAGGCGCGGCGACCTCGTCGGTCCCGGCGGTCACCTGCCCCAAGTGCGGGCACTCCTTCGCTCCCGCTCCGGAGGCGAAGCCCGCTCCTCCGGCGGGCGCACGGAAGGTGATCCTCCTGGTGGAAGACCAGAAGTACTTCACCGAGATCACGCGTGAGGCGCTGGGAGCCGAGTACCGGACGGTCTCGGTCGGCACGAGGGAAGAGGCGATGAAGGTCCTCGAGTCGGAGTCCCCCGTGCTGATGATCCTCGACCTCAGCCTCGCTCGCGGACAGGACGGACGGGACCTCCTCAAGGCGCTTCCCAACAAGGACTTCCCCGTGCTCATCTTCACGGCGCGCGACGAGACCGAGCTCTACGGCGACGCATGGGAAGAGCTCAAGCGCCTCGGGGCCGATGACATCGTCCACAAGGGAATGAACGTGGGCGACGAGCTCAAGCGAAAGGTCGCGTCGCTCCTCGCCGTGAAGTGAGAGCGGCTCGCGATCCCCTCAGAAAAAAAAGTGGGGGACCTTTCGGTCCCCCGAGGGCATGGTAGGGAGGTCGTGAAGCAAGCTGTTCGGACTGTACGCATATGCATGTTGTTACTAATGCATATGCATACCAGAGCCCCAATATAAGCCAGCGGGAAGGGGAGTCAAGCCCGACCAGCCGTCGCTCAGGACGATTGGAGCGTGATTTCGCGCTGTCGTCTCCCGCACTGCGAGACCTCCCTCCCCGCCCGCAGGAAGTCGAGCGCCCGCTCCCGCGACCTCGAGTCTTCTTCGGCCGGCATAACGTGCCGGTATCCAAGGCCTTCGCCGCTCGGCTCGCGCGGCCCGCGCGCCGGGAGCCGGCGACGACGCCTCGTGTCGAGCGGGCACCGCGGTTGCTGAACATCAGGACAGCGGACGTTGACGCCCTCGAAGCGACTCCGTTATGATGGGCGTCCATTCACCCAGCACGCCCGCAATCGGTCTCCCGTCGCGCACCAACAGGAGGTCCAGATGGGACGTAAAGGCATCCAATTGACCGTCGGGCTCCTCATCATCGCCGGCGGTCTTGTCGCTCTGGCCGGGGTCTCCTTCAAGGAGAACCTGGTCTACTACATCACGGTCGGCGAGTATCTCGACAAGCAGGCATCTCTCCCCGCGCGGGGGTTTCGCGTCAACGGGAACGTCGTCAAGGGAAGCGTCGTGCGCTTCGAGGACGGTGCCGGCGTCAGCTTCGCAATCACCGACGGCAAGCGATCCTTTCCCGTCGTGTACGCGCGCGAGGTTCCCGACACGTTCAAGGAAGGCGGCGAAGTCGTGATCGAGGGCTCGCGCGAGGCGGACGGAAGCTTCCACGCGCGCAGCCTCCTCGCGAAGTGCCCGTCGAAGTACGAGAAGATGGGGACCGAGCACCCCGCGGGGATCCCGACCGACACCGCAACGACCCAGACTCCGGGTTCCTGACCCCATGGGCGAACTCGGGAACTTCTGCATCCTCCTGGCGCTGGTCTGCTCGGTCTGGGCCATCCTCACGTCGTGGCTCGGGCGCGCCAACACCCTCTCCGAGTTGGTGCGCAGCGGCGAGCGCGCGGCGCAGGCCGCCGGAATCCTCGTCACCATCAGCGCACTCTCGCTGATCAAGGCCTTTCTCGACGACGATTTCTCGCTGCTCTACGTCGCGCAGAACTCGACGCGCTCGCAGCCGTCGGTTTACAAGGTCGCGGCCCTGTGGGGGGGGCAGGCCGGGTCGCTCCTTCTCTGGGCGTGGATCCTCTCGGTCTTCTCCCTCCTCGTCGTGACCCAGAACCGCCGCCGGAACCGCGACCTGATGCCCGGAGTCACGGCGACGCTCATGAGCGTCCTCACTTTCTTCCTGGTCCTGCTGACGTTCGTGGCCAACCCGTTCGAGCGCGGCACCGGGGCCGCGGCGAACGGCACGGGATTGAACCCGCTCCTCCAGCACCCGCTGATGGTGACGCACCCACCGACCCTCTACCTCGGCTACGTCGGCGTCGCGGTTCCCTTCGCGTTCGCGATCGCGGCGCTCCTCTCGGGGCGGCTCGGCAACGAATGGATCGTCACGATTCGGAGGTGGAGCCTCTTCGCGTGGTTCTGCCTGGGGATTGGAATCCTCCAGGGCGGGTACTGGGCCTACGTCGAGCTCGGCTGGGGCGGGTACTGGGCGTGGGATCCGGTCGAGAACGCGAGCCTGATGCCGTGGCTCGCGATGTCCGCGTTCATCCACTCCGTGATGATCCAGGAAAAGAAGGGGATGCTGAAGGTCTGGAACATGGTCCTGGTCATCATCGCCTTCTGCCTCTCGATCTTCGGAACCTTCATCACTCGGAGCGGCGTCATCGCCTCCGTCCATTCCTTCGCGCGATCGGGGATTGGCCCGTGGTTCTCGGGCTTCCTGCTCGTCATCGTCACCGTGTCGCTCTCCCTTCTCGTCTGGCGCCTGCCGCGCCTCAAGGCGGATCACCGGCTCGACTCGTTCCTCAGCCGCGAGAGCGCCTTCCTCTTCAACAATGTCGTCTTCGTGGCCATCTGCTTCACGGTCTTCTGGGGGACCGTCTATCCGATCCTCACGGAGGCCTTCACCGGCTCCAAGGTCAGCGTCGGGCCTCCCTGGTTCAACCAATGGAACGTCCCCATCTCGCTGCTCCTCCTGTTCCTGACGGGAGTCGGCCCCCTCATCGCGTGGCGCCGCGCCTCCGCGCGCAATCTCCGCGTGAACTTCACCAAGCCGATTCTCGCCGGGGCCGCGACGTCGCTGCTGCTCTTCATCGTCGGCATGCGCCATCCGTACGCGCTCGCGGCGTTCGGGCTCTGCGTCTTCGTCATGGGCACGATCGCCGTGGAATTCTACCGGGGAGCGCGGGCCCGCCAGGCGGTGGCCGGTGAGAACCTCGTCGTGGGAGTGTCCACGCTCGTGGCGCGGAACAAGCGGCGCTACGGGGGCTACCTCGTCCACGTCGGGATGGTCTTCGTCTTCGCGGGGGTGGCCGGCTCGGCCGGATTCCAGCAGGACGCCTCCGCGACCCTGAAGCGCGGCGAGTCGATGTCGATCGGCCAGTACAAGCTGACGTTCGTCGACACCGTCTCGTCCACCGATTCGAACAAGGACGTTCTCGGCGCCGTCCTCTCGGTGAACCGGGGCGGAGCGGAGGTCGCGCGCCTCCAGCCCGAGAAATGGTTCTTCAGGGCGAGCGAGCAGCCGACGACCGAGACGGCGATCTACGGCATGTGGCAGTGGCCCCCGCACCTGTCGGACGACGTCTACACGGTCCTCGTCGACGCCAACCCCCAGACCGGCGGCTACACGTTCAAGGTCTACCTGAACCCGCTCGTCTCGCTGATCTGGATCGGCGGGTTCATCCTCATCCTCGGAACGCACATCGCCGTGCTCCCCGAGTGGTCGCGCGTGACGGCCCTGGCCGCCGCGCCGGCGCGGGAGGCCCGGCATGCGGCCACCTGATCCCGGCGCCCGTTCCGCTCGGAGCGTCCTCCGTCCGGTCGCGCTGTTCCTTCTCGCGCTGACGCTCGGCGCGATGGTCGCGGCGCCGGCGTCGGCGCAGACGGACCCTGCCGCCGCGCGGGGGGCGGGCATGACCGCCCCCCATCCTCCGCCGGCCCCCGGCGGTGTCGAGGAGAAGTCCCCCGACGTCATGAAGGTGACGACGCGCGTGCTCTGCATGTGCGGCGGATGCGTCAACCAGACGCTTCACGAGTGCACGTGCGGGATGGCGGCGGACGAGAGGGACAAGGTCGCCTCGAAGATCGCCGCGGGGGGGAAGCCCGACGACATCATCAAGGCCTACGTCGACGAATTCGGCCCGCAGATCCTCGCGACTCCGGAGAAGACCGGGATCAATCTCGTCGGCTGGCTCGTTCCCTTCGCCGTGGCGATCCTCCTTCTCGCCTCGCTGACCGTCGTCCTGCGGGGATGGGTGCGACCGGAGACCGTCGAGACGGTCGGACCGAGCGCGTCGATTGCGGAGAGTTCGGCCCCCGGGGATCCGGTGGAGCGCCGCTACCGTGAACGACTCGAGAAGGAACTCAAGGAGCATGAAGGATGATCTTCGCGATCTGCGCCGCCGTCCTCGCCTCCGCCGCCCTGTGGATCCTCTCCCCGATTCTCGGATGGGGGGATGCGAGCGGCGAGCGGCACGATCTGGCGGCGGCCGAGCGGGAGGATCTGCTGCACCGGCGGCAGGAGAAGCTCTCGGCGATCAAGGACCTCGAGATGGAGTACCGCATCGGGAAGCTCTCGAAGGAGGACTTCGAGGAGACTCGCGAGCGTCTCGCGGGCGAGGCTGTGGAGGTCCTGAAGGCGATCGACGCCCGCGGCGAACCCACCCCGCGCCCCGCCGGGAAGCATGCCCGCTGACGCGGCCATCGAGGCGCGAGGGCTGCGGCGGAGCTTCGGCGCCCTCCCCGCCGTCGACGGTGTGGATCTCACGGTGCGCCGCGGCGAGTTCCTGACGATCTTCGGGCCCAACGGCGCGGGGAAGACCACGCTCCTCCGCCTTCTCTGCGGGCTGCTCCGGCCGACCGCGGGCCAGGTGAAGCTGCTGGGGCTGCCGCACGCGCGGGGCGCACCCGCGACGCGCTCGCGCATCGGGCTGATTGCCCACGCGCCGTTCCTCTACGGCGGCCTGACCGCGAGGGAAAACCTGCGGTTCTACGCGCGGCTCTATGACCTGCCCGACCGCGACGCCCGCGTCGACTCGATGCTCTCGCAGGTCGGTCTCTCCCACCGCGCCTCCGATCTCGTGAGGACCTACTCCCGCGGCATGCAGCAGCGGCTGACGATCGCGCGCGCGCTGCTGCACGATCCCGAGGTCGTCTTCCTCGACGAGCCGTACACCGGCCTCGACAGGCAGGCGGCGCGCGTCCTGAGATCGCTTCTCGACGCGATCCGCGGCCGGGGCCGCACCGTGCTGATGGTCACGCACAATCTCGAGGAAGGGCTCGAGCTGTCCACGCGCATCGCGATCATGTCCGACGGACGGTTCGTCGAGGATCGGCCCGTGTCGGGGATGACGCGGGGGGAGCTCGAGGCCCTCTA
This sequence comes from Acidobacteriota bacterium, assembly GCA_016195325.1. Taxonomy (NCBI): domain Bacteria; kingdom Pseudomonadati; phylum Acidobacteriota; species Acidobacteriota bacterium. The sequence continues at coordinate 19,720 of JACPZX010000050.1, read as the reverse complement.
CGCCTCCAGGGTCGAGGCGTGGACATCCTGAGAAAAGCGTGGGTGATATGGCTGAAGGATCTCAGGCTCGAGTGGAGGACCCTCGACTCGGTCTCGGGTATGTTCTTCTTCTCGCTGCTGGTCCTCGTCATCTTCAACTTCACGTTCGATTTCACGACCACGGACTTCCGGGAGATCGGGCCGGGGGTCCTGTGGGTGACCTTCACCTTCGCGGGGATCCTGGCGCTGTCGCACTCGTTCGTCATCGAGAAGGACGGGGACGCGATGCAGGGCCTTCTGCTGGCGCCGATCGATCCGTCGTCGATCTACCTCGGGAAGATGCTGTCGAACCTGACGATGATGCTCTGCGTGGAGCTCATCCTCGTGCCGCTCAGCGCCGTGCTCTTCAATTTCCCGATCCTGGGAAAACTGGGCGCGCTCGCGGCGGTGCTCGCCGTCTCCACGCTGGGGTTCGCCGGCGTGGGAACGCTCCTCGGCGCCCTGACGGCCCGCACGCGACGGGGCGAGGTCCTGCTCCCCCTGCTGCTTTTCTCGATCTGCGTCCCGATCATCATCGCCGCCGTCGAGACGACGAGGGCGGTGATGCGAACGGGCTCGCTCTCCGGCGCGAAGGAATGGTTCGTGATCGCCGCGGCCTTCGACGCCGTCTTCGTCACGGCCGCGTTCCTGACGTTCGAGTTCATCATCGAGGAGTGAGATGTCGAGCCTGAGAAAGGCCCTCCCGTTCGTCCTCCCCGCCATCCTCGGCCTGATGGTGGTGAAGGGGCTTCACGGCGCGTTTCTCGAGGCGCCGACCGAGAAGGTGATGGGCGACGTCCAGCGGATCTTCTACTTCCACGCCCCCGCCGGCATCATCGCCTTCCTCGCCTTCGCCGTCACGGGGGTCGCCTCGCTGCTGTACCTCTGGAAGCGGGCGCTGATCTTCGACGTCGTCGCGCACGCGAGCGCCGAGATCGGGCTCCTCTTCTGCACGATCGTCCTCGTGACCGGCCCTCTCTGGGCGCGTCCGGTGTGGGGAACCTGGTGGACGTGGGAGGCGCGGTTGACGATGACGCTCGTCCTCTGGCTGATCTACGTCTCCTACGTTCTGGTGCGCCGGTACACGGACAGCCGCGATCAGCAGGCGCGCTTCTCGGCGGTGCTCGGCATCGTGGGGGCGCTCGACATCTACATCGTCTACCGATCCGTCACCTGGTGGCGCGGGCTGCACCCTGTCGTGCTCCAGCCCTCCGGCGGCGGCGGGCTCGACCCCGACATGCGGGTCGTGTTTGTCTTCTGCATCTTCGTCTACCTGATGCTCTACGCGTGCCTGATGGCGATCCGGATCCCCATCGGCACCGCGGAGGATGAGCTCGCGGCGCTCCAGGAACAGCACGCGAGACGGAGGAACGCGTGAACGACAACTTCTGGTACCTCTTCTGCGCCTACTCCTTCATCTGGCTCGCCGTCGCCACGTACCTCGGAGTCCTCATGGCGAAGCAACAGGCTCTGAGGCGCCGGATCGACGATCTCCGGGGAAAGCTCGGGATGGATCGCGGCGGCGACGCGGGCGGCCGGTAGGCCCTTCCGGCCTCGAAGGGAGGCGCGCGGCGTGTGATATCGTGCGCCCCCCTTCGGAGGATCCCATGCACCACCTGACGCGCCGCGCGGGCCGCGGCCCGCGCCCTCGAGGAATCCGCATCGTCGCCGCGACCGCCGCGTCGTGGCTGGTCTTTCCGGCCACGCTCCTCGCGGCGGTCCGGCCCGCGCCATCCGCACCGCACGCCATGGTCGCCACCCCCGAACCCACCGCCGCCCGCGTGGCCCTCGACATCCTGCGCGCCGGAGGGAACGCGGTGGACGCCGCCGTCGCCACCGGCTTCGCGCTCGCCGTCACGTACCCTCAGGCGGGAAACCTCGCCGGAGGCGGGTTCCTCCTCGCGCGCATGGCGGACGGCCGCGTCCTGGTCGTGGACTATCGCGAGACGGCGCCGGCCGCCGCCCGCCGCGACATGTTCCTCGACGCGAGCGGGAAGGTGAAAGAGCGCGCCAGCACCGAGGGGGCCCTCTCGGTCGGCGTTCCCGGGAGCGTCGCCGGCCTCGCGTTGGCGCGCGATCTCGCCGGCACCATCCCCCTCGACCGCCTCCTCGCTCCGGCGATCGATCTCGCCGGCACCGGCTTTCCCGTCCCCGACGGGCTCGCCGACGACCTCGCGGAGTCGTCGGCCCGCCTCATGAGGAACCCGGCCGCCTCGGCGATCTTCTTTCCCGACGGCAGGGCGCCCGCGCCAGGGCAGGTGCTCGTCCAGAAAGATCTCGCGAAGTGCCTCTCGCGGATTGCGCGCGAAGGTCCCCGGGCGTTCTACGAGGGGGAGATCGCCTCGGCCTTCGCCGCGACGATGAAGCGGGGCGGCGGGATCCTCACCTCGGAGGATCTCGCGCGCTACCGGGCCGCGCGGCGGGAGCCCATCCGCGACACGTACAGGGGCCTCGACGTGATCTCGGTCCCGCCCCCATCCTCGGGAGGCGCCCTCCTGGTCGAGATGCTCCACATGCTCGAGCCGTTCGATGTGAAGGGCATGGGTGCCGGCTCGTCGGCCTACGAGCACCTCGCCGCCGAGGTGATGAAGCGAGCGTACGCCGATCGCGCCGAGTTCATGGGGGATCCCGACTTCGTCCGGATCCCTCTCGCCGGGCTCCTCTCGCGCGACTACTCGAAGCGATCCATGGCGACGTTCGACCCCCAGCGCGCGACCCCGGCGCGCGACGCGGGCCCCGGAAAGCCCTCCTTCCAGGAGTCGGGATCGACCACGCACTTCACGATCGCCGATGCGATGGGCAACGTCGTCACGAACACGTACACCCTCAATCGGTACTTCGGGAACGGAGAGATGGTCGACGGGTGGGGGTTCTTCCTGAACGACGAGATGGACGATTTCAGCGTCGCCCCCGGCGAGCCGAACCTCTACGGCCTGGTCGGCGGCGAGGCGAACGCGGTCGGCCCGAACCGCCGGATGCTCTCGACGATGACTCCGGCGATCCTTCTCAAGGACGGCCGCCCGTACCTGGCCCTCGGCACACCGGGCGGAAGCCGCATCGCGACGATGGTGCTGCGGGTCATCGTCAACGTCGTGGACTTCGGGATGGACCTGCAGGCGGCGGTCGACGCGCCGCGCTGTCATCACCAGTGGCTCCCCGACCGGATCTCTTGCGAGCGCGACGCGCTGAGCGCCGACGTCGCCGAGGCCCTCAGGAAGCGCGGCCACGAGATCGCCCCGACGGGGATGCGGGGGGACATCCAGGCGATCCTGTTCGACGGTGCGTCGGGGGCGCTGCGGGGGGCGTCGGACGCCCGCGGATACGGAGCGGCCGTTGGCTACTAACGTCGCGGTCTTCGGCTCGTCGGAGCCGCCCCCGGGGGACCCGCTCTACGAGTCCGCGCGGCGCGTCGGATACCTCCTCGCCAGCGCGGGCTACGGCGTGGTGAGCGGCGGGTACGCGGGCGTGATGGAGGGGGCGAGCCGCGGCGCGCGCGAGGCGGGAGGGACGGCCATCGGCGTCACGACGCGTGATTTCGCGCGCGGCCGTGGCAACCCGTTCCTCTCCGTCGAGCACCAGGAGCCCAATCTTTTCGAGAGGACGCGCCGGTTGATCGAGCTCAGCGACGCCTATATCATCCTGCCCGGCAAAGCGGGAACTCTCGCAGAAGCCGCCTTCCTCTGGGCCCTTCATCGCGCGGGTCTCCTCGGCGGCAAGCCCATCGTGATGACGGGCCCCTTCTGGAACGGTTTCGTCGACGATCTCGTCCGCCGAGATCTTCTCGCGCCCGGCCAGGCCGAGGCGACCGCCCACGCCGCGACGCCGGAAGAGGCCGTCCACATCGTCGAACGCCTGAGGAACCCTAGATGACCGCCGAAGCCCTCCCGCTGACGCAGCCCCACGAGCCCCCGCCGAAGGGGATCCTGAGGGATTACTTCGAGACGATCGTCATCTGCGTCATCTTCGTCGTCGGGGCGCGCGCCTTCGTCTTCCAGCAGTCGAAGATCCCCACCGGCTCGATGATCCCGACGCTCCTCATCGGCGACTACATCGTCGTGAACAAGTTCATCTACGCGCCGCGCGCGACCTCGATCGAGAAGACCCTCCTTCCCGTCCGCGATGTGCAGCGCGGGGACATCATCGTCTTCAAGTACCCCGAGGAGCCGGAGAAGGACTACATCAAGAGGATCATCGGCCTTCCCGGCGAGGTGCTCGAGATCCGCGACAAGACGGTCTTCATCGACGGCAGGCCCCTGGATGAGCCCTACAAGGTCCACGAGACGGCGCTCAGCCAGGACGAGTGGAACCGCGTCAAGGAGGGAGACAGCCCCGGCCGGAGCGCGGCGGGCGCGCCGCCCAGGGGGTTCCAGAGGTTTCGGACCGACGAGCACTTCAACTTCGGGCCCTTCATGGTTCCCGAGGGGTCATACTTCGCGATGGGCGACAACCGCGACAACTCGAAGGACAGCCGCAGCTGGGGTGCGGTCCCGCGCGACAACATCAAGGGACGCGCCTTCGTCATCTTCTGGTCGTTCACCGGCGAGGAGGGGGACTACACCCGCACGGGGGTCGTGGAGCGCACGAAGAGCGTCGTCAACAAGGTGCTCCACTTCGTGACCAAGTCGCGTTACCGCCGCGTCTTCCGCCTCATCCACTGAGAATTGGACCGGGCGGCGCCATCTGCTAACATGGCCGCCCTTGTTCGGAGGCCGTTTCCCATGCCGACCATCACCCAGGACGTGCTCATGTACCACCGGCTCCAGAAGGACGCCGAGCCCGCCGAGGTCATCCTGACCGCAGGCGACCAGGTTCACATCATCAAGGAATGGGCGCGGCACTACCTGATCAAGATCGGGGACGGGAAGATCTTCAACATCCCGAAGGACTACGTCGACCCGAGCTCATAGCGCCCGCCGGGGCGCCTCCTCCCGCGCCTCTCACCCGGGCAGTTGCGCCTCCCGCGCGGGGGCCGCCTCGTAGGACGAGCCTTCCACTCCAAGCAGGAGAGATCGCCGCCATCGGGCGTCGTCCCTCGCGGGATGATCGAGCCGGTGGTGGGCGCCGCGGCTCTCGGTCCGCGCTGAGGCGAATGTCGCGATGAGCGACGCGACGACGAGCAGGTTGCGCGCCTCGATCCCCTGCCGCGTCGCGTTCCCGGGCTCCGGGCGCCGCGGAAGCGCTCGCAATCCGGAGGAGGCGCGGGTGAGCCCGGCCGCGTCTCGAAGGAGCCCCACGTCACGCCACGCGATATCGCGGAGCCCGGCGAGGACCTCGCCCGCGGCGGCGATGGAGACGAGCTCCGGACCGACCTCGGACACGATCCCATCCGCGCACAATGCAGACGCCGACTCCCGAATCCCGGGTATCTCCCCGGCCCACCTGGCGCCGCTCCCGGCGAGATCGTTCGCCGCCGCCTCTCCTGCCCGGGCGCCGAAGACGAGCCCTTCGAGAAGCGAGTTGCTGGCGAGCCGGTTCGCGCCGTGGACCCCGGTGCACGCCGCCTCCCCGACGGCGTAGAGGCCGGGAAGGGTCGTGCGCCCCAGGAGGTCGGTGGCGACCCCTCCCATCATGTAATGCGCCGCGGGGCTCACGGGTATCGCCCCTCGCGTCATGTCGATCCCGTGCTCGAGGCACGTCCGGTGAATCCGGGGAAAGCGCCGGGCCATCCTCTGCGCGTCGAGGTGCGAGACGTCGAGCGCGACGCTCGTCGCTCCCGACTCGCGCATCTCGCGCGCGATGGCCCGGGCCACGACGTCGCGCGGGGCCAGCTCCGCCCGCGCCGGCTCCAGCTCGGTCATGAAGCGCCGGCCGCCGCGCCCCCGCAGGTGCGCCCCCTCGCCGCGCAGCGCCTCGGAGATCAGGAATCGGGGCGCTCCCGGGATCGCGAGGCACGTCGGGTGGAACTGGACGAACTCCATGTCGCGGACGAGGGCCCCGGCGAGCCACGCCATGGCCACGCCGTCCCCCGTGGCCTGGGGGGGGTTCGTCGTCTCGCGATAGACCTGGCCGGCGCCGCCGGACGCGACGACCACGGCCCCCCGCTCCGTCCGGAGCTCGCCGCTCCCGCCGAGGATCCGAACACCCGCACAGCGTCCCCTTTCCACGATCAGATCGAGCGCGAGCGCTCCCGCGCGGATCTCGATCCCGGGAAACGCCGCCGCGGCCCCGAGGAGCGCGCGGACGATTTCGTGCCCCGTGGAGTCGCCCCCGGCATGGACGACGCGCCGGGCGCTGTGCGCCCCCTCCTTCGCGAAGGCGAGGCGATCCCCCTCGCGATCGAACGTCGCGCCGCGACGCATGAGATCCGAGACGCGCCGCGGCCCGTCCTCGACCAGGGCGCGCACCGCGCGCGCGTCGCAGAGCCCGTCACCCGCGGCCATCGTGTCGCGGAAGTGGAGCTCGACGTCGTCCTCTCCTTCGTTGAGCGCGACCGCGACCCCTCCCTGCGCGTTCTCGGTCGCGCTGTCCCGGATGGAGTCCTTCGTGACCAGGAGAACCCGGAGCCCGAGCCGGGCGGCCTCGATCGCCGCCGAGAAACCGGCGACGCCACTGCCGATGACGACGAGATCCTGGCCGCGAGAGGGAGGGGACTCGGGGGGGGGTGGAGGGGGGATCATGGAGTTTCCCGGGATGTTCCCTGCTTCTCCGGAGCGTTCAGTCTATCACGCACTTTTCCGTTCCATCCATTGACTCCCGGAGCCGGCGTCCTTTATAATCTCCCCGCCTCTTGATGCCGATCGGTCGCGCGCAGGACCCCACGGTAGCGGATGAGCCCAACCGAAGATTCGCCAAGCGGACAGATCGAGACTCTTCGATTCGCGCGTCTCCTCGCCCGCTTCTGGGAACAGGGTTTCACCGGATACTTCCGCGCCCGCTCCACCGTCCGCCCCGGCGTCACGATCTCCAAGGAAATTCTCATCGAGCGCGGCCGCGTCGCGTGGGCCGCGTCGGATGACCCCGAGGAATCGATACGGGTTCACCTCATCAACCGGGGGATGCTCCGCCCGGATCAGTGGCGCCTCGCAGAGGAGAAATCCGGCGCGTCGCAGGTCCGTCAGACCCTCCTCGATCTCGGCTTCCTCACCGCCCGTGAGCTCCAGGAGGCCGACCGCGAGCGCGTGACCGCTCTCGTGCTGGGCCTCTTCACCTGGCGTGAGGGACGCTATGAGACCATTCCCGGCCCGCTCCCGCACGGGACTCCCAGCCTCAAGATAGATCCGCGGGACCTGGTCCTGGAGGGTCTGATGTCGTCCGGCGACCGGGGTCGAGTCCTGGACGAGATCGGCACTCTGGACGCGGTGCTGATCGTCCGGCCCGACGATCTCGTGCGCGCCTCCCTCAGCATCCCCGTCGAGCTCGCGGGACTGATGGGCAAGGCCGACGGCACGCGAACCGTCGCCGACATCTGCGCGCTCTCCCCCCTGTCCGATTTCCTCATCTCGGCCGCCTTCGCCGCGCTGAAGGTCCTCGGGTTGGCGCGACCGGTGGAGGGAGGCGCCACCGCGGCCCCTCCCGCGCCTCCCATCCCCGAGCCCGAGCGACCCCCCTCCCGCAGGCGCGCACAGCCGCGGGAGAGTGCGGCGCGGGAGAGCGCGCCGAGGCTGCCGCTCTCGGAGTCCCCCGCGTCCGAGGACCGCGGCGAGCCGGGAGATTACGAGACGATTCCCATGGCCGCGACTCCGCCGGGAGGGGTCCGGAAGTCGGCGCGCCCGACGCTCCCTATTCCGCTTCAGCCCCCCGCGACCACCCCGCTCATGGCCGGAGCATCGCCCGCGGCGGCGGACGCGGAGGGCCACGATTCTGGAACGCGGCCGATGCCGGTCCTCCCCGCGCGCCTGTCCATTCCCGATCCCGAGGTCGTCTCCGCGACGTACGACGAGCCGGTCATCCAGATCGAGCGTGCCCCCGAAGCGGAGCAAGTCCGTCCTGCCCTCGGCCGGGATGACGCCGGCGGGCAAGCGGACGAAGAGGCGGGCGAGGCGATGATCGAAGGCGCCGAGCGCGAGACGGAGGTGGCGCTGAAGCCGGGGATTCCCGTGGCGCCGCTCCTCGACGACGAGGAGATCGAGGACGCGATCCAGCTGTTCGACACCCCGCCCTCGACGGAGAGTGATGCGACCCGCCCGATTGAGATGGCGAGCGAACCCGACGACGTCAGCGCCGCGCCGGAGACCGACGAGGCGACAGAAGAGCCGGTGACCGAGGAGGAGGCTCAGGCGGAGGACGCCTCCCCTGCGTGGGTCTACGAGCCGTCGCGCATGCCGTCCGAAGCGGCCCACCCCAGGCGGTGGGCGACCTGGGGCGGACTCGCGGCGGCGTTCGCAGGGCTCGCGTTCGCGCTGGTCGTCCTCTTCGGCGGGGCGCGGGGGAATCCCGAGGAAGCCGCGCCGCAGGGCACGGGGCACGCCCTCCCGCCCGCGGCCGTGGTGGCCCCCGCGGCTTTCGCGCCGGAGACCGCCTCCCCTCCGGAGAACACGGGACAGGCGATCCGGGCCGCCTCGCTCGATATCCCGACGACGCCGAAAGCCTCCCCCGAGCCAGAGAGAGTGAACCCCCCGCGCGTCGAAAGAGCCCCGAGGCCGGCGAAGGTGAAGCCTGCCCCACGAGTTGCCGAGGCGCCGCCAGGCTCTATCTTTTCGAGCGGCGCGTTCAAGGAAGGTCGGCGGCTGATTGACTCCGGGGCCTACGGCGATGCCGCCGGCAGGTTCGCGGCCGGGCTTGGCGAGCGCAAGGGCATGTATACTGTTCAGCTCGCGCTTGCCTGTGAGCCGACGACCATTGCGCGCGCCGCCGGGTCAACTCGTGGAGCCACACAGTTCTTCATCATCCCGACGAACTTCAAGGGGCAGGCCTGTTACCGGATGCTCTGGGGGATCTTCCCGAGCAAGAGCGCTGCGGAAAGCGCTCGCGCGGGCGTCCCGTCATCCTTCCTCAAGGATCCCCATCCTCCCGTCGCCACGGGTCTCTGACGGCCGGCTCCGAGCGCGGCTCGTCGCTCTCGCCGCCCTCGCCGCCGCGGCGATCTCCTTCCCGGGCGCATCGCACGCCGACACCATCCGGCTGAAGAACGGCGCGCGCGTTCCCGCGGCGCAGTGGTGGGAGCAGGACGGCGAGATCAGGTACCGGCGCGCCGGCGGCGTCATCGGCATCCCGAAGGACCAGATCGACAGGATCGAGCGCGACACGGCCGGGGCGAGCGCGCGCCCGGCGGCCCAGCCTTCTGCTGCCTCTCCCACCGCGGCCGCGCCTCTCGTCCCCCCGATCGAGCCCCCCGCCGCGCCGGCGGGAACCCCCGAGGCGTGGCGGCAGCGACTCCGGGTCGTCGAGGCCGCTGTCGGCAGGCCCGGCGTGGACGAGCGCGCCGTCAAGCGGGAGGAGGCGATCCTCCACACGCTTCTAGGGAACGAGGCGGCGCGATCGGGGGACCTCGACGAGTCCGAATCCGAGTACCGGCTCGCCGTCGACGCCGACCCGAACCTCGCCGCTCCGCTGCTCAACCTCGCCCGCGTGCGCATGACGCAGGGGCGCAACGACGACGCGGAGTCCCTGATCCAGAACGCGCTGGTGCTGCGCCCCGGGGATGCCATCGGCCTCGCCCTGCTCGGCGAGGTCGCGTACCGGACCGATCGGCTCCCCGAGGCGATCGACCTGTGGGAGCGCTCGCTGAAGGTCGAGACCGACGCCGCGCTTCAGGAGAAGCTCCAGAAGGCGAAGCGCCAGCTCAGCGCCGAGGCCGACTTCTTCCGCGCGGGGGCGGCCCACTTCACGCTGAAGTACGACGGCGACCGGGCGTCCCAGGATCTGAGCCGCGAGATCCTCGATCACCTCGAGGCAGAGTTCGGAGAGCTGAGCTCCAGGTACAACGTCTACCCCGCCTCGATCGTGATCGTCACGCTCTACTCGCGCGACGCGTTCTTCGACGTCACGCGCTCCCCGAAGTGGGTCGGCGGCCTCTTCGACGGGCAGATCCGGGTCCCCATCGGCGGCCTCTCGCACCTCACGAACGAGGCGAAGAGCGTCTTCACGCACGAGCTGACCCACTGCATGGTCTACCACAAGACCCACGGCAACTCCCCGCGCTGGCTCCAGGAGGGAATCGCCCAGTGGCAGGAGGGGAAGACCACGGGGCGTGCGGGCAGGGACCTCGCCGCGAAGTTCGCGCGGGCCACCCCCGCGCAAATCGACGCCGACTTCTCCTATCCCCTCGCGCTCTCCCTCGTCGAGTACTTTCTGAAGACGTACTCGTTCTCCCAACTGCTGGATCTTCTCGACGCGCTCGGCCGCGCCAACGACATCGGCGCGGCCCTGACCTCGGCGACGGGCGAGGGGTACGAGGCCTTTCTGACGTCCTGGATTCGCGACGTCGCGGCGGGAGGTGCCTCGTGAGCGAGGCCGGCCCGGCGCTCGCCCTCAGCCACCTGCTCGCCCTCCTCTCGCGCATCCAGAGATCCGAGGAGAGCGGCTCGTTGATGACGCGGGGCGCCGAGAGCGGCGTCCTCGTCTTCGAGCGGGGGCTGCTCCTGCGCGCGGTGAAGGCGGGGGCGCCGAAGCCCGCTCCGGGCGCGCCGCCCGCGGGCTCCGGAGACCCGAAGGTCCGGGAGGCGGCGCTCGCGATCCTGATGAGCTCGCTCGCTTCCGACGACGAGGCCGCCTTCATCGCCTCGACGGCGAACGCGACCCGACCCGGCGTCGCCGCCGCGCGGCTGAACGCCGCCGACCTCATCCTCGATCTCACCGCGGCCGCGATCTATCCCGGACAGATCCGCCGCGAGATTCCGGGGGAGACGAAGCTCCGACACAACGACCCGCCGCCCTCCATCTCCCCGCGGACGTCCCTCACGGCGTCGCAGGGATTCCTGATGTCCCGCGCGGACGGCTCGTTGACGATCGACGAGATCGTCTCGGTGAGCCCGCTCGACGCCGACGAGACGCTGAAGTCCCTCTACGGGCTCGTCGCCGCCGGTGTCCTCCTCGCGCCCAGCGCCCCTCTCTTCACGGCGGAGCCTTCGGCCGACACGCGCCCCGTCCGGAAGGCCTCGGCCCTCGACGCGTTTCTGAACCGGACGGCCGTCGCCGCCGCCCGGGCCGGCGCCGACGGCCTCTCGATCGAGGAGGAGCGCGCCGAGCTCCAGGCGCGCATCGAGGCGTGCGCCGGCGTCGACCACTACGCCGTCCTCGACGTCGAGAAGAGCGCCGACGAGGCCGCGATCCGCAGGGCCTACTACAAGCTGGCCAAGCGATTCCACCCCGACAAGCACCGGCGCGCCGAGATCGAGGATCTCCTGCCGGGGGTCGAGGCGATGTTCGCGATGACCACGGGGGCCTACAACACCCTCACCGACGCGGTGGCCCGCGCGGAGTACGATCGCGAGATCCAGGCGAACGCGGGCGCGCCGAAGGCGCCCGACGCCGATCTCCCGACCCAGGCCCGCGAGAGCTACTCCCGCGCGCGCAAGCACCTCGAGGCCGAGGAGCTTTTCGATGCGCTGCGCCTTCTCGAAACGGCGACGCAGCTCGACCCCACGAAGGCGGACTACTGGCTCTACCTCGGCGTCGTCCAGACGAAGAACCCGAAGTGGCGCAAGAAGGCCGAGGAGAGCTTCCTCCAGGCGATCGCGCTCAACCAGGGGATGGCGGCCGCGTACCTCAACCTCGCCCGCCTCTACAAGGGCGGCGGCCTCATGAAGCGATCTCACGAAGTCTATGAGAAACTGCTCGCGTGGGACCCCGAGAACGGCGAAGCCCTCGTCGAGCTCGGCAGGAAGGCCCCCGCGAAAAAAGCAGGGAACAAATCCGAGAAGAAATCGTTCTTCGGCCGATGATCGAGGTCCAGGATCTCACCAAGCTCTACGGCGATTTCCGCGCCGTCGATTCCCTCTCGCTGACCGTCCCGGCCGGTGAAGTCCTGGGCCTCGTCGGGCCCAACGGCGCCGGGAAGACGACCACCCTGAGGTGCCTCGCCGGGATCATCCCGCCGAGCGGCGGCCGCATCCAGGTGGGCGGCCACGACATCAAGGACGACCCCGTCGAGGCGAAGCGGCTCGTCTCCTTCATTCCGGACGAGCCGAAGCTCTTCGAGTACCTGACCGTCGAGGAGCACCTGAGGTTCGTCTGCCGCCTCTACGGCGTCGACGGGATGACGTCGGCCGCCGCTACGCTCCTCGAGGAGCTCGAGCTGACCGGACGCGAGAGGGCCCTTCCCCTCGAGCTCTCCCGGGGGATGAAGCAGAAGCTCTCGATCGCCTGCGGCCTGATCCACGACCCGAAGGTCCTCATCTTCGACGAGCCGCTGACCGGCCTCGACCCCGCCGGCATCCGCCGCATGAAGCAGACGATCGCCGCGCGCGCCGCCGCCGGGTGCGCCATCCTCATCAGCTCCCACCTCCTCTCCCTCGTCGAGGAGATCTGCCACCGGGTGCTCGTCCTCCACGGCGGGAAGAAGATCATCCACGGGACGCTCGAGGAGATCTCGGCGAGCGTCGGGGAGATCTCGAAGGACGCGACGCTCGAGGAGATCTTCTTCAAAGTGACGAAGACCACGTGATCGGCGTCCTCCTCGAGCTCCAGGCCCGCACCCTCAAGAACCGCCTCGTGACGCGCGTGAAGCGCCTCCGGCAGGCGCGGTACCTCGCAGGCAGTATCGTCGGGTTCGCGTACATCATCTTCGTCTGGCGCCCGTGGCGCGCCGTCAACGCCTTCGACATGATGCGGCAGCGCGGCATCGTCTTCCCGGGGGACGTCACGACCACGATCGAGGCCGGGCTTGCGGCGCTCGCTCTCGGTGCCGCGCTCCTCCGCTGGCTCTGGCCCGGGGCGAAGCCCGTCCTGGACTTCAGCGAGACGGAGGTCGCCTTCCTCTTCCCCGCGCCGTTGACCCGCCGCCAGCTCATCGACTTCAGCCTCATGAGGAGCCAGTTCGGCATCCTCTTCGGCGTCTTCATGCTCAGCTTCTTCGCCCTGGGGCGTATCGCGCCGTCGTTCCCCCGCGCGTTCATCGGCGCATGGATCGTCCTCGCCTCGATCCAGCTCCACTTCCTCGCGACGACGATCGTGCGGTCGAATCTCCTGACCCACGGAACGAGCGCCGTGCGCCGCACGTGGCCGGTCTTCGCGGCCGTCGGCGCCGTCGTTCTCGCCGTCGGCGCGTGGTGGCTCTTCTGGCTGCGGCCTCCCCTCGCCTCGGAGCACGGCCACATGGAGACGTATGCGGCGCAGATGGTCACGGCGGGGCCGCTCGCGTGGATCCTGCTCCCGACACGCCTCCTCATCCACCCGATCTTCGCGGCCGACCTGCCGGCGTTCCTCCTCGCCCTCGTCCCGGCCCTCGGGATCCTCGTCCTCAACTACGCGTGGGTCATCCGGTCCGACTTCGCCTTCGAGGAGGCCTCGGCCGATCGCGCGGCCCGGAAGGCCGTGGAGCGCGCGGCCCGTGCCGTCACCGGGAGGCGCGACGGGTTCAGGGTCCGCGCCGGCGACCGCCGCCCTCCCTTCGTGCTCGGGCCTCACGGGCGCCCCGAGGTCGCGATCCTCTGGAAGAACCTCATCGCGACCAGCCGCCTCATCTCGCCGCGGCATCTCCTGATTCTGATCGGGCCCGCCGTCGCGCTCACGATCATGTCGGCGCAGGTCGCGCGCCACGGGTGGGCCGAGGTCCTTCACGTCTTCGGGACGGTCTTCCTGGTCCTCGCCGGGGTGCTCGTCCTCGTGGGCCCCGGCCTCGTCCGCTCCGACTTCCGGATGGACCTCCGGATGATCGATCTCATCAAGACCTATCCCCTCTCGGGCCGGTCGCTCGTCCTCGGCGAGGTGATCGCCCCGGTCACGGTCCTGTCTCTCATCCAGGTCGTCTTTCTCACGATGGCGGTGCCTTTGATGAGCGGCGCGGCAGGGATCCCGACGGGGGGGTGGCTCGCGATCGCGATCGGGGCGGCGATCCTATCGGCGCCCCTGAACCTCGTGACGTCGCTCGTGCAGAACGCGGCCCTTCTCGCCTTTCCTTCGTGGCACCGCCTGGGGATGCAGCGGGTGCGGGGGATCGAGGCGATGGGGCAGCAGATGATCGCCGGCGTTCTCCGGCTCTTCGTCCTCGCGCTGACGTTCCTGCCGACGGCCGCGATCATGGCGGCGGCGATCGTCTTCGGCTGGCCCGTCTTCGGCGCGATCATCGTTCCGTTCGCCGCGGCGGCCGCCGCGATCCCGGCGATCATCGAGGGGTGGATGGGGATCGAGGCGCTCGGGATGTACTTCGAGAGGTTCGATCCGTCGAAGGAGATCGACGTCCCGACGTGATCCTCCCGCCCGCTCAGGGCTGCGGAGTTTTCGCCGTCCCGATCAGCTCCAGAAACTTCCCGTACGACTTCCCGTGCCGCAGCGGGTCGAGATCCGGGTCCGCCGCCATGTGCTCGCGGTCGGTGTACCCCAGCTTCATCGAGCGCTCGATCCACTCGAGGGCGCCGCTCTCGTTCCCGCGCCGCGACAGCGCGCACGCGAGGTTGTAGGCGGCGATCGGATCCGCCGGATCGAGATCGGTGACCTTGCGGCACGCGACCTCCGCCGCCGCGTAGTCGCTCCGCGCGAAGGCGGCCCGGGCATCCCGGCGGAGCCGCCACGCCTCGCGCTTCGCCGCGAGGTAGGCGTCGGCCGCGGGAAGCGTCGCCTCGAAGGCGTCGCTCAAGTGCGGAAGGTCCGGCAGCATCTTCGTCGCCTGGACGTAGAGCCTGAAGAACCCCGCCCCTCCCGACGCGAAACTGGAGGCCAGCGTCCCCCTCCCGAGCGCCGCCTCGATCGCGCGCGCCATCCCCTGCCCCACCACGTACGTCTCGCCGCCGCGCCAGAGGCCGGTCTGGATCAGCCTGCGGCAGGTGAGGGCGTCCTTGAGCTCGAGGCATGTCGTCCTGAGATCCTCGGTGTGCCGGAGCGCCGTCGTGAACCCGGCGAGATCGTCTCGGTGCTTCGCCTCGACGAAGGCGGCGTAGCTCCCCTGCGGGTACGGCCCCGCGAGAAGGCCGCTCTCCACGTGACGGGCGATCCCCTCCGAGTGAATCTGCGCCAGCGCGACGGCGAAGAGCCCCTCCGGGGTCGTCGCGTCCTCCGGGGGGCCGTCGAACTGCCGGTGGACGATGTGCGTCAGCTCGTGCGCGAGGATCCCCTCGATCCCGGCGAACCAGGGCGCCGTGTAGCCGTGGAGGAAGGTGAGGTTCATGTAGATGTCGTCGCGCGTCCTCCCGTCCCACGTCCCCCCGAGATGGAGCCGGACCACGGCGCGGATGGGCGGCGCGTCCGCGGGAAGGTACGCGGCCACCCGATCCGCGACGCGCTGCCTGATCTCCGGCTCGCGCGCCGTGATCTCGTCGAGCATCCGGATGAGGTCGCCGGGGGGATCGAAGGCGAGGCTCCCGAGCCCGTGCCCGCGGCGCGAGGCGTGGCCGAGGATGGCGTTCCAGAGGTTCTCGCGGAGCTCCTCGCGGGTCAGCTCCCCGCGGACGGCCCCCTGTCTGAACAGCTCCGCGTTCCCCGGAAGGTCGAGCCAGGCGTCGAGCGAGTCGTCGTCGATGATTCTCTTCTCGAGGAGACGGACGAACTCCTCGGGGACACGCCGGTCGATCTCGAGATCCACGGAGGGTGGCGCCGGGGACGCGCCGGCGAGGAGCGCGGCGAGCGCCCCGGCGAGGATGGTCACTTCGCGGCGGCTCTCAGCTCCCGTTCCACCCGGGCGCGGATCCCGGCGGCGCTTCCCTTCGCCGAGGCGAGCGCCGCATCGGCCTCGCGCCGGAGGGCGCCGGCCCGCGCGGGATCGGTGACGCCGGGAAGGTTGATCACGACGTTGTCGAAAGCCCCTTCCGCCGCCGCGAGGGCGGCGAGGGCCGCGACGCCGGCGTCGCTGAGGGCCGAGGCGGCGCCTATTGCGGCGACCTCCGACGCGACCGAGAGGACTTCCGCCGCGCCGCGCACGACCGACAGCGGCACCTCGACGGCGCCGATCGTCGCCTCGAGGACCGCGGCTTCCTTCACCGCCTTCTCGCCGGGGGTCGCGGCCTTGAGGCGGCGTGCGGCCATCATCCGATCGAAGGCGTCGGAGTCGGCCTGGACCGAGGCGAGAAGCTGCGCCTTCAGCTCCGAGGCCCGCCCGCCGAGCGCCGCGAGCTTCGGCCTGTTCGCCTCCGCGTCCTTCCTTGGATAGGTGATCCCCGCGACCATCGCCGCGAGACCGGCCGCCAGCGATCCGCACAGCGCCGCGACCGATCCACCGCCCGGAGCCGGCGTGTCGGCCGCGACGTCGTCCACGAACTCGAGAACGGTGCGCGAGGCGAACCCCGCCGCGCCCCGGAAGCGGTGCTCGATGATCTTCTTCGACGGATCGAAATGCCCGACGTCGCTGAGGGCGAGCGACTGCCCGGCCATCTCGATGAGGTCGCGCTCCGGGACGGCCGGGCTCTTCCCCTGCCGCTCGCGGTAGTAGCGCCCCGCCATGAGCATCGCCTCGAGAGGGATGAGGCCGACGATCTCGCTTCCCGTCACGCGCAATCCGAGCGCGGCCGCCTGCCGGCAGACCTCCTCGAAGGCGGCGTGCGGCGGCGTGACGCGGTAGTTGGTCAAATTGATCGACACCTGCGCGCGGCCGTACTCGGGGATCACCCACCCCGTCGCGCGGCACTCCGTGAGCGTCCCCGGGATCCGGATCGCCTCCCCCGACGCGTCCACCATCGGCTTGCCGTCCGGTCCCTTCTTCGGCCTCCCCGCCTCGCGGATGTTGAGGGCAATCTCCTCGGCGAGGCGCCGGTCCTTCGTGTTGAGCGAGACGTTGTAGGCGATCAGGAACTCGCGCGCCCCGATCACGGTGGCGCCGGTTCCCGCGTGGAAGGCGGCCGGGCCGAAGTCGGGCTTCCACTTCGGATTTTTCAGTTTGTCCTTGAGCCCCTCGTACTCCCCCTGACGGATGTCGGCGAGGCTCCGCCTCTCCGGGCGCGACGCGGCGTTCTCGTAGAGGTAGACGGGGATGCCGAGCTCGGCGCCCACGCGCTTCCCGACGGCGCGCGCGATCTCCACGCACTCCTCCATCGTGACCCCCGAGAGCGGAACGAACGGGCAGACGTCGGTCGCCCCCATCCGGGGGTGCTCCCCGTGGTGCTTCGCCATGTCGATCAGCTCGGCGGCCTTCCGGATGCAGCGGAAGGCGGCCTCGGCGACCGCCTCGGGGGGGCCGGCGAAGGTCACGACGGTGCGGTTCGTCCCCGCGCCGGGGTCCACGTCGAGGAGCGCGACCCCCTCGACCCCGGCCGCCTCGGCGGTGATCCGATCGATGACGCCGCGGTCGCGGCCTTCGGAGAAGTTCGGGACGCACTCGACGAGGCGCATCACTGGAGGCTCTCCATCCCCTCCGCGGGGGTCATCTCGGAGACGAGGGTCATCACGCCGGAGTAGTTGTGCAGCCGGGCAATTCCACGCATGGACGCAATCTCGCAGAAGCCGAAGAACCCCGCGACGGGAAGCGCGTCGAAGGCGCGCCGGATGAAAGCGGTGTCGATCCCCTCCATGCCGTAGAGCCCCGAGCCGCGGGCGCAGCAGTTGAAGTAGAGGCCGAGGCGCGGCGTCGCGAGCGACCCGACCGCCGCCTCCTCGTCGAGCATCGCCTTCAAATCGTCGCGGGCGCTCATCGGATCCCGGAGGACGAAGCTGATCGTGTCCCCTTTCGCGACCTCCTTGCCGATGGTGATCGCTCCGCTCTCACCGTCCACGCCGATGATGTTCCGCACGATGTACCCGCCGCGGTCGAAGGAGGCCCCCGCGACGCGGTCGTCCACGGGGAAGCCGACGAAGATGAAGCCGGCGAGGCGGCTGACCTCCTCCCACAGCGACGGGCCGAGCGCCTCGGCGAGGGCCTGCACCGCCGGGCGGTCGCCGAGCTTCGTGACGACGTTCCCGTCGCACTCGGTGACGATGAAGGGCTTGCCGATCGGCCGGCACGCCTGCGTCACCCCGATGGACGAGCTCAGACTTCCCGACAGCAGCACCCCGGTGACGCCGTTCTGGACGACTTTCCCGCCGCACATCTGGTACGTCGCCTTCCCGGCGCCGTCGTCGGCCGCGCCGCCTCCGACGACCGGGATCTCGCCGAGAACGTCGGCGATCCCGGTGAAGAGGGCGTCGGGGTTGCAGTTGAGCGTGTCGGGGAAGACGACGAGGAGGGAGTCCCCCCGCCGGTACGGCGCGACGAGGTCGCCGATCTCGCGCCCGGCATCGCGGTCGCGTCCTCTCAGGTTCTGCACGACGAACGGCGCGGCGGTCGCCTGGTCCGACGCGAGGGCGAGGACGGCGACCCCTTTCTCCCCTTCAATCTCGCCTTCCGCGGTGAGGACGCCGGCACCCGAGCAGCCGACGAGGTTGCCGCACCCGGTGATGCGCCGGACGGAGGCGAGCATGTCGGGGTACTTCGCCGCGTGGTCGGCGGTCGAGAAGAGAAAGACGAGCCCGGCGCGCTCGAGGCGTGCCTCGGCCATCGCCGCTGAGGCTGCCTCCTCGGCCTCGGCCATCGCCGCTGAGGCTGCCTCCTCGGCCGCCTTCAGGCCGTCGGACTTCGCCGACAGGCCACTCCCCGCCCAAATCATTCCCGCTCTCCCCCGATTGCCAAAGGCCGCCGTCATCCTAGCAGAGCGGCGGCGGAGGAGTGGAGCGGCGAGATGGTGAACGTGGGAGTACTCTTGGCTGGAGAACGGCGACGAGCGAGAGGTGGATTGAGGACAGGTCGTGACGGGATTCGTGACGGCGCGGAGGGAAGAACCATGAAGTGCGACCAGTGTGGCGGAGACCTCGATTCACGGCGAGAGAACTACCTGTATGAGGAGTCGAGGTATCGCGGCGTCACCCTGCTCGACATCGAGGTCAGGCGCTGCGGCGGCTGCGGCGACTTCGAGGTCGTCATCCCGAGGATCGAAGAGCTGCACCGACTCCTCGCCGCGACGATGTCGAGGAACCCCCGACCCGCATGTGTCCACATGAAGATGGGGCCGAAAGGCTGGAGACAGGCGGCATGACTCGGAGCTGACCGCCTCCTACCTCGCCGCCCCCGCGTTCCCCGTCCGATCGAGCGCCGCGCGCAGCCCCTTCGCGAGATGGATCGCGACGACGTTGATGCCGGCGCCGCGAAGCGCCTTCAATACCCCTGCAATTCCGACTCGAGCATCGCGATGTCGCCGTCCACGACGGCGCTCGAAGGGCTCCCGGCGAAGGCGGCCCAGGTGTTGACCCCCATCGCCCCTCCCATCGACGCCCCGTGCATCCTCGTCTCGCGGCCGATGGTGACCTTGTAGACGCCGTCCTTGAGATCCCCCGCCGCACCGAGCATCGCGTCGAGCTTCTTTGCATCGAGCGGGTCGTTCGGACCGGCTTGGGGAGTTGGTGTGCTCCCCTTCCCGCCGTTCGTCTCCCGGATCGTGGCGAAGATCCGGCCTACCGCCTCCGAGAGCTTCGACTCCTCACCGGTGCCGCCGACGTGCATGAACATGACTCGCGGCGAGTCCCACAAGAAGTGGTTGTGGAGCGCGGTGACGTCGAGTCCGTTGTCGAGGGCCGCGCTCATCACGGGGTTCACCTGGTCCTCGAGGAGGACGAGATCTCCCATGACGGTCGTTTCGTCGCCGGTCTTCGTGAACGCGGCCCAGGAGGTCAGCCCCATCGAGGGGGTGAGCTTCACGCCGGCGACGGT
>JACPZX010000049.1 GCA_016195325.1 Acidobacteriota bacterium | reverse complement strand
GGGGCCGAGCCCGCGCTCAACCTCGGCCGCGCCTACCTGGTCAAGAGGACCGGCGCCGTCGAGGGGGGGATGATCCCGTGGAGCCGCCCCGAGGCTCTTCTGAGGGAGGCCGCGACGTCTCCCGCTCCGCCGGCCGACGCCTGGTTCCTTCTCGGCAAGGCCGCCGCCGCGCGCGGCGATCTCGCCGAGGCGATCGGCGATTTCCGCGAGGCGCTGCGGCTCGACCCGCGCCATCACCACGCGAGGGCGAACCTCGCGTCGTCCCTCGTCGCGACGGGGCGCGCCGCGGAGGCCGAGCCGCTCCTCAGAGAGTCGATCCGCGAGATGCCGGGCGATCCCTCCGGGCCGTCGGATCTCTCCCGCGTTCTCGTCATGACGGGGCGCGAGGAGGAGGCGCGGCGCGTGCTCGAGGGCGCGATCGCGGAGCACCCGTCGAGCCCGACGCTCCTGGGGAACCTCGGGCTGCTCCACGCCCGCGCCGGGCGCCACGCCGAGGCGGCGGACGCGCTCCGGCGCGCCGGGGCCCTCGACCCCTCGGTCGCCGACGTCTGGAAAGCGCTCGCCGCCTCGCTCCTCGAGCTGGGGCGCGCGCGCGAGGCCGGCCCTCCGGCGCGCCGCGCCGCCCGCCTGCGCCCGGGTGACGCCTCGATTGCCGAGCTCGTGCGGCGGGCCGACGCCGGCGCGCGCTCCCGGCGCTGATTTGGTTGCGCCTCGCTCGCGCCTGCGGTTAGACTCGATTTCATGAGATCCCAGGGCAAGAACAGCTTCGGCACGCGAACGTCCCTCCGCGTCGCGGGGACGGCCTACGAGATCCACTCCCTCGCGGTCCTCGAAAAGCGCGGCTTTCCCGTCGCGCGCCTCCCGCGCTCGATCAGGATCCTTCTCGAGAATCTGCTGCGCACCGAGGACGGGAGAGCCGTCCAGGCGGCCGACATTGAGGCGCTCGCCCGGATCGACCTGGCGGCGGCCCCCGAGAAGGAGATCGCCTTCACCCCGGCGCGCGTCCTCCTTCAGGATTTCACCGGCGTCCCCTGCGTCGCCGACCTCGCGGCGATGCGCGACGCCCTCGTGTCGATGGGGGGCGACCCGTCGCGGGTGAACCCGCTCGTCCCCTGCGAGCTCGTGATCGATCACTCGGTGCAGGTCGACGCGGCCGGAGAGAGATCCGCCTTCGCGACCAACGCGCGGCTCGAGTTCGAGCGGAATCGCGAGCGGTACGCCTTTCTCAGGTGGGGGCAGCAGGCCTTCTCGAACTTCCGCGTCGTCCCGCCGGACACCGGCATCGTTCACCAGGTGAACCTCGAGCACCTCGCGCGCGTCGTGATGGACTCGGGGGGCCCCTCCCCGGCCGCGTACCCCGACACCGTGATCGGCACCGACAGCCACACCACGATGATCAACGGCCTCGGGGTGCTCGGATGGGGGGTGGGGGGCATCGAGGCCGAGGCGGCGATGCTGGGCCAGCCGGTGAGCCTACTCATCCCCCAGGTCGTCGGGTTCAAGCTGGCGGGGTCGCTCCCCGCCGGCGCCACGGCGACGGACCTGGTCCTGACCGTGACCCAGATGCTCCGCGCGAAAGGGGTGGTCTCGAAGTTCGTCGAGTTCCACGGCCCCGGCCTCGACAGCCTCTCCCTCGCCGACCGAGCCACCCTCGCCAACATGGCGCCGGAGTACGGCGCGACGTGCGGCTACTTCCCGGTGGACGCCGAGACGCTCGCCTACCTCCGCTTCACGGGCCGCGACGCGGCGCGCGTCGCGCTCGTCGAGGCGTACGCAAAGGAGCAGGGGCTCTTCCGCGGCGAGGGCGATCCCGACCCGGAGTTCGCCGACACCGTCGAGATGGATCTCGCGACCGTCGTGCCGTCGCTTGCGGGCCCGCGGCGCCCACAGGATCGCGTTCCCCTCACCGACGTGAAGCTGAAGTTCGCGGAGGCGCTGCCGTCGCTCCTCGCCGCGTCGAAAGGGCCGGCGACGACCCAGGCGGCGCCCGGTGAGGCCTCGCCGATCCGGCACGGCTCCGTCGTCATCGCGGCGATCACCTCGTGCACGAACACGTCGAACCCCTCGGTGATGATCGGCGCCGGCCTCCTCGCGAGGAAAGCCGTCGAAAGCGGGCTCACGGTGAAGCCGTGGGTCAAGACGAGCCTCGCCCCCGGCTCCCGCGTCGTGATGGACTACCTCGCCGAGGCCGGCCTCGTCGCCCCGCTCGAGGCGCTCAGGTTCCACCTCGTCGGCTACGGCTGCACGACGTGCATCGGGAACAGCGGGCCGCTCGCCGAGAGCGTCTCGGCCGCCATCCAGCAGGGAAACCTCGTCGCCGCGGCGGTTCTCAGCGGCAACCGCAACTTCGAGGGGCGCATCCACCCGCACGTCCGCGCCAATTACCTCGCGAGCCCGCCGCTCGTCGTCGCCTACGCGATCGCCGGGACGGTGGACATCGACCTCTCGCGCGAGCCCCTCGGCGCCGGCCGCGACGGGAAGCCGGTCTACCTCGAGGACGTCTGGCCGTCGCCGGAGGAAGTTCGCTCCGCGGTCCGGGCCGCGGTGAAGACGGAGATGTTCTCCGCACAGTACGCGCGCGTCTTCGAGGGGGACGAATCCTGGAGGAGCCTAAGGGTCCCCGAGGGGAACCGGTTCGCGTGGGACGCCGCCTCGACGTACGTGAGGCAGCCCTCGTTTCTCGAGTCGATCCACCGGCAGCCGGCCCCTCTCCGCGACATCGTCGGGGCGAGGGCCCTCGCGGTGCTGGGCGATTCCGTCACGACCGACCACATCTCGCCTGCCGGGTCGATCGCGAAGGACTCGCCGGCGGCCCGCTACCTGGTGGAGCACGGCGTGAAGCCCGGTGACTTCAACTCGTACGGATCGCGCCGCGGCAATCACGAGGTCATGGTGCGCGGGACCTTCGCCAACGTGAGGCTCAGCAACCTCCTCGCCCCCGGCACCGAGGGAGGCGTCACCCGGTTCCTCCCCGGCGGCCAGGCGATGTCGATCTACGACGCGTCGCTCGCCTACCGGGAGGCGGGCGTGCCGCTCGTCGTCCTCGCGGGGAAGGAGTACGGCGCCGGATCGTCGCGCGACTGGGCGGCGAAAGGGCCGGCCCTCCTCGGCGTGCGCGCGGTCCTCGCGGAGTCGTACGAGAGGATCCACCGGAGCAACCTCGTCGGGATGGGGATCCTGCCGCTCCAGTTTCCCGCCGGCGTGACGCGCGGGACGCTCGGCCTCACCGGCGAGGAGACGTACTCGATCTCCGGAATCGCGGCGGTTTTCCGCCCGGGGAAGCCGATGCGGGTGGATGCGCGGCGCGCCGACGGCTCGACGATCTCCTTCGAGGCGCTCGCGCGGATCGACACCCCCGTCGAGGTCGAGTACTACCGGCACGGCGGCATCCTTCCCTTCGTCGTGCGGCAGCTCGCCTGAGCGGGGCGCCTCCGCCATGAGCGCCGCGACCGCCGACCTCTTCAGACGCTGGGGGTACCTCCACGCCGATCTCGACCCGCTCGATCGCCTGGTCCCCTTCCACCACCCCGATCTCGACGCCGAGACGGGCGACGAGGCGGCCCGCTGGCGCGCCGCCTACTGCGGGAAGATCGGCGCCGAGTTCATGCACATCCCCTATCCCGATCGCTGCCGGTTCGTCGCGGAGCGGATGGAGGCCGAGGGGCGCGCCCCCGACCGCCGCCGCATCGTGCGGCTCCTCGCCGCGGCGGAGGAGTTCGAGAGGTTCATGCACGCGCGGTACGTCGGGACGAAGAGGTACTCCCTCGAAGGGGCCGCCGCGCTCCTCCCCCTCCTCGACTCGGTCCTCGAGTCGGCGGCGGCCTCCGGCGCGGAGATCGCGCTCATCGGCATGAGCCACCGCGGCCGCCTCACCGTCATGGCGCACATCGTCCACGTCCCCCCCGAGAGCATCTTCGCCTTCTTCGAGGACGTCGATCCCCGGAGCGTGCTGGGCGGCGGCGACGTGAAGTACCACATGGGCGCGACGGGAAGGCACGAGACGGGCGAAGGGCACCTCATCGACATCCACCTCGTCTCGAACCCGAGCCATCTCGAGGCGGTCGATCCCGTCCTGATGGGCCGCGCCCGATCGCGGCAGGCCCGGATCGTCGAGCGCGCGCGCGACAAGGTCGTCCCGATCTCGCTCCACGGGGACGCCGCCTTCGCGGGGCAGGGAATCGCGGCCGAGACGCTGAACCTCTCGGCGCTCCGCGGGTACAACGTCGGCGGCACGGTGCACGTGGTCGTCAACAACCTTCTCGGCTTCACGACGCCCCCCGAGGCGCTGCACTCCTCGCGCTACGCCACCGACGTGGCGAGGCGGCTCCCCATCCCGATCCTCCACGTGAACGCCGACGACCCCGAGGCGGTGGTGCGCACCGGCCGCCTCGCGATGGAGTACCGCACGCGCTTCCACACCGACGTGGTGATCGACCTGATCGGCTACCGCAAGTACGGACACAGCGAGGTGGACGACCCGACGATCACGCAGCCGCGCCTCTATCGCGACATCGAGAAGCGGCCCATGCTCTGGCGGGCGTACGCGGAGCACGCCGGCCTCGCAACCGGCGACGTCGAGGCCCTCGAGGCGGAGCTGCGCGCCGGCTTCGACCGCGCGCAGGCCGAAGGGCGCGCGATGAAGAAGATGCCCCTCCTCCGCACGATGCCCTCCTACTGGGACGGGTACCGCGGCGGACGGTACGACCCCTCGCTCGAGGTCGAGACGGCCGCGGAGCCGTCGACACTCGACGCCGTCTCGCGCGCGATCACGACGACGCCGCCGGGATTCCAGGTCCACCCCAAGCTGAAGAAGCTCCTCGCGGAGAGGCGCGAGATGGCCGACGGGCGCAGGGCGGTGGACTGGGCGATGGCCGAGGCGCTCGCCTTCGGCACGCTTCTGTGGAGCGGGACGCCGGTCCGCCTCTCGGGGCAGGACAGCCGGCGCGGCACCTTCAGCCAGCGGCACGCCGTGCTCTTCGAGGCGGAGACGGGCGAGGAGTACGTCCCGCTCCGTCTCCTCCGCGAGAGCCAGGCCCTCTTCGAAGTCTGCGACTCGATGCTCTCGGAGGCGGCGGTGCTCGGGTTCGAGTACGGCTTCAGCCGCGATCACCCGGAGGCCCTGGTCGCCTGGGAGGCCCAGTTCGGCGACTTCGCGAACGGCGCCCAGGTGATCATCGATCAGTTCATCTCGGCCGCCGAGGACAAGTGGTCTCTCCTCTCGGGGCTGACGATGCTCCTCCCCCACGGCTACGAGGGGCAGGGGCCCGAGCACAGCAGCGCGCGCCTCGAGCGCTATCTCCAGCTCGCCGCCGAGGACAACCTGCAGGTCTGCCAGCCGTCCACGGCCGCGCAGTACTTCCACCTCCTGCGGCGGCAGGCGCTGAGGACCTGGCGCAAGCCCCTCATCGTGCTGACGCCGAAGAGCCTGCTCCGGGCGGCCTCGGCCTGCTCCACCCTCGCGGAGCTCTCCTCGGGTTCGTTCCGGACCGTCCTCCCCGACGAATCCGTGGCACGGCGGCGCGCGAGATCATTTGGGTCCAGGAGGAGCCGGCGAACATGGGGGCTCTCTTCTTCGTGCTGCCGAGGCTCGAGATGCTCGCGGGCGGCCGGCGCGTCGCCTCGGTGAAACGGTCGCCGAGCGCGAGCCCCGCGACGGGCTCGTTCAAGGCGCACGCCATCGAGCAGAAGGCGCTGATGGACGTCGCCTTCGCTACTCTCCGATGATCTTGATCAGCACCCTCTTCTCGCGGCGCCCGTCGAACTCGCCGTAGAAGATCTGCTCCCACGGGCCGAAGTCGAGCTTCCCCCCCGTGACCGCGACCACCACCTCGCGCCCCATCACCTGCCTCTTGTGGTGCGCGTCGCCGTTGT
The DNA here is from genome assembly GCA_016195325.1 of Acidobacteriota bacterium. Taxonomy (NCBI): domain Bacteria; kingdom Pseudomonadati; phylum Acidobacteriota; species Acidobacteriota bacterium. The sequence continues at coordinate 10,220 of JACPZX010000049.1, read as the reverse complement.
CCTCTCCCGTGCGGTTGTGGTGGTACCGCTCCGGGCTCGGATCGTAGGGCGCGAGCTGTTCGAGCCACCTCTTGTAATCCTCGTGCAGGCCGGGCTCGTCGTCGTTGATGAAGACGCTCGAGGTGATGTGCATCGAGTTGACGAGGCACAGTCCCTCCCGGATCCCGCTGGCCCTGACCTCCTCGGCGACCGGCCCCGTGATGTTCACGAAGTCCATGCGCGCGGGGACTTTCAGCGTGAGACGCCGCGTGTGCGATTTCATGCGATCCTCCTTGGACGCGTAGGATACGCTGCCGCATTCAGCGGCCGCTCGCTCGCCGAGGAGCGAGAGGTTCCGCGCATGGAGGAAACGATGACGGATTCGCTGATCATCACGACGTCGAACGAGGTCGAGGGTTACCGCGTCACCCGTCAGCTCGGCGTCGTCCGGGGGATCACGGTCCGCAGCCGGTCGGTTCTCGGCAGCATCGGCGCCGGCATCCAGACGATCTTCGGCGGGAACATCACCCTCTACACCGAGCTGGCCGAGCGGGCGCGCGAGGAGGCGTTCGAGCTGATGCGCCGTCACGCGCGGGAGCGCGGCGCGAACGCGATCCTCGCGATGCGCTACGACGCGAACGAGATGGCCCCGGGGGTGACCGAGGTGCTGGCCTACGGGACGGCGGTCGTCGTGGAAGCCGCGGGCTGAGCCGACGGGGACCTCAGCCCGGCGAGGAAGCTCTCGTCGAACTTGAACCTCAGGGTGACGAAAGGACCTTGCGAGCGGCGATCGCCGTCGGGGAAACGGGAGTCGCTGAAGCCCGTGAAGTTGTAGCCGGTGACGAGCCACAGATCCTTCACGAGCATGAATCCGGTCTCGGCCCCGACGCCGGTGAGCGTGGTCCCCGACGCGGGCTGCCTCAGCAGGCGCGCCGAGAGCCCCGTCGTGATCCTCTTTCCCACGTCCGTGAGGCAGCGCCCCTCCCAGAGATCCGTGTAGCTCCGGAGCGACTCCCCCGCGAAGGTGTCGGCCGCGTACCGCGCGCCGTAGCGCCCCAGGACGTGCCACCTCGGGGCGGGCTGGACGTTGACCTCGAAGATCCCGAGGTACCCCTGCGCCCCGGGGGCGCCCGCGAGGGTCGTCACGCCGCCGGGCAGAATCTCGCCGCGGCCGGCCTGGATCCTCCCGAGCCAGTTGTACCTGTCCGAGTCGACGGGACGGAAGGCGAGGCCGACGAGACCGTCCGCGTCGAAGCGGCTCGCGCCGGCGTCGGGCTCGATGTAGTTCAGCCGCTGCCGGGCGAAGAGCGAGAGATCGGGCGAGAGGCGCATCGCCCCCGCGGCCGTCAGGAGCTGCCGGCGATCGAGAGCGCCGAATCGGACCTCATACTGCGTGGTGAACTTCGACTTGCCGGGAAGGTATTCCGCCGCGCCGCTGAGCGAGGTGAAGTCCGAGCCCGCCGAGCCGAGGACGGTCTGGGATCGCTCGGCGCGCATATCGGCCGACCAGACGTCGGTGATGGGCACGCGGGTCCTCACCCCCATCGTCGCGTAGCCGCGCTCTCCCGCGAGGGCATCCTCGAGCGTGTAGCGGCTCTCGATCGTCGTCGTGTCGCTGACGGCCCCCTCGGCGCCGAGAAGGGTCCTCGAGGCCGACCCCGCCCCCGCCTGGTCAATCTCCTCCCGCACGAACCCGCGGAACTGATCGGTGAACTTGTAACCCGCCCCCAGATCGGTCCGGGTCGGGAAGCCCGCGACGGTGGTGCCTGAGACGATCTGGCTCCGCAGCACGCTCGCGTCGAGGCGCTTGCCGATCCGGGACTTCAACCCGAGATCCACGAGCCCCGACGTCCCGTCGCCCCCCCCCGCGGCCGTCGTCCCGCCGATCTCCTTCGCCCCCGCCTGCCAGGTGAGCGGGCCGTCCGGCTTCTCCCACGCGAGGCCGGTGGCGTGATGATCGATTCCCTGGATCTGCTGCTGCTGCCGGAAGCTCTCGGCGGTGAGGCGGGAGCCGTCCGGCATCGACGCGTGGTAGTCGAGCCCCTCCTTGGTCGTGCCGACCTCCGAGGCTCCCGACATCGAGGGATTGCTGAAGTCCGTCGGCACCTCGCGCACGTACGCCCCGATCGTCCCCCGCGGCGAGACCGAGGCGCTCACGCGGAGGGCGAGCGCCCCGGCGACGCGCGTCCCATCGGCGGTGCGCGCGTACTCGGTGGTGACGGCGACGCCGGCGACGGGGCGCAGCGTGAAGTCCATTCCGGTGAGGGAGAATGGGGAGCCGCCGCGCTGCTCGTGGACCGCCGTCGTCCCCCACTCGAACTTCGATCCCGCCCGCCAGCCGATCCGCCCTCCCGCCACGAGGTCGCTCCCTCCAGCGCCGAGCGTCTCGTACGTCACGACGATCGTGACGGGGTTGAAGCCGTCGTCGGCCGAGTTCACCGGGCCGCGGAAGAGAATCGTCCCGCCGCTGTAGTCGATGTCGTAGTCGGTCCAGCGCGCCTGGGGTGAAGTCTGGAGCACGCGCTCGGTGTGATACCTGTCGCGCACCTCGAGCGTCACCCTCTCGCTGTACGCCACGAGCGGTCGCCGCGTGAGGCGGTACGGCCCCGAGGATCCGTCCGCGGGGAAGGAGTCGCGCACGTCGCGCTGCGGCGTCTGGGCGGCGAACGCCTTCACGCTGAGGGACGGCGTCTCGACGACGGCGATCGCGCCTGAGAGCGTCCGGTCGTAGCGGGCGAGCTCGAGGGCGCTGAGGCCGGTCTGGAAATCCCCGTACGTCACCGACGTCCGGCGCCGGTCCCACCGGAGCGCGAGCCGCGCCTGGGACGGCAGATCGTACGATTGCCGGCTCGCGTCGCCGTAGATCGGGAAGAGGGCGGACGGATCCGGCCCCTGGAAGAGGCGCGACGTGTCCCGCGCGCGCGCGGAGTCGAACGACACGGCGAGGAGGTTCTCCTCGCCGATCCGCCCCTTCGCGAAGAATGCGAGGCGCGAGGAAGCCCCCGCTCCCGTGAACGGGTCGTCCGCGCCCGGGAGATCCCCGCCCGTCCCCGCCGCCGGCGTCCCGCTCAGGGACCACCCCGCCTCGCCGACGCCCGCGACGATCCACTCGCGGAGGTGCGGCCCGAACTGGATCGTCCCGGCGCCCGAGGCCTTCCCCGCGCTCGCCGTCACGACGCGCGTCTCGACGTGATCCGCGGGCGAGAGGCGCGCGAGCGCCTCCCCCGACGACGTGCGGACCTGGAACCCCGGCGCCGTCGGCTCGGCGTCGACTCCGAGCACGACCCCCTCGGAGGGATCGATCGTCACCGGCGTCCCGTCGGCGACGCTGTGGCCCCGAGCGTCGCGCACCTCGACGAGGACGCGCGCGGGGGTCCGGCCGTCCGCGGGCTGGGCGCCCCCCTCCCCGCGGACCAGGATCCTGGCGGGAGCGCCGACCCGATCGACGCGCACCTCGACGCGCTGCGGCGACTCGGTGTCGTCGCCCGTCTCCGCGGCGATCACGTTCTCCCCCTCGGCGAGCTTCAGGCCCAGGAAGCCGAAGAGCGACATCCCGCTGCGGGAGGTCTGCATCCGCACCCCCACGCGGTCCTCGCCGATCCCGTCGCCGTCGATCGTCAGGTGGATATGGCTTCCGGTCGGGAAGGCCACCTCGACGTCCACGAACGCACCCGCGATCAGATCCCCAGGATGGGGAGAGACGACGTACACCCCCAGGGGCAGCGACCTGAGGATCTCCTCCGTGGACTTCACCGCCGGGGAGCCCGCCGCGCCCGAGAGGGTGGCGGCCGGCACGGCGTCGCCGGGGGCCGCGCCCGGCGGAGGCGCCGGGTCTCCCGAAGCGTGCGCCGCGATCGCGGGGGGCTCCGCGGCGGGAGACGGCGCGCCGAGGGACTTGAGGAGAGCGCTGCGGAAGACACGCGCCCTCTCCCCGCCGAGGATCGGATCGGGCGAGCCGCTCTCGCTGACGGCGAGATCGGATTTCGCGAGGCCGAGGTCCTTCACCGCCTGCGCGCACGCCTCGACGATCCCCTCGGCCTGGCGCCTGAGCGACGCGCTCCCCTCCTCGAAGAGGGCGGCCGCCGCGATCGGCGGCATCGGGGACGGCGCGCCCTCGCCTCCCGGTCCGGCTCCTCCCGGGACGACGCGGAGGGCGGAGAGGGCCCCCGGCTCGCCGATCAGGCCGAAGTTCGCCTTGAAGAGATCGACCGCGCCGATGTCGATGAACTGGACGCCCGGCGTCCCGGAGGCGCGCCCGTCCGCCGAGGCGGCCTTCAGACCCGCGGGGGCCGTCTCGGGGTCGAGCTTCATCACGTGGAGCCCGGGGCGCACCCCCTCGATGTGGTACTTGCCGGCGATGTCGGTGAGGACCTCGGTGCCGTCCTCGAGATAGAGCCTCACGCCGGGGACGCTCGCCTCGCTCGCCGACTGAACGCCGTCGCCGTTGGCATCGACGAAGACCTTTCCGGCGATGACCGCCTCGGCGGCGAAGCTCCCCTGGACGACGCTCAGGATCGCGTCGACGGGAGCCGCCTCGACGCCGAGGCCGCCCGCGGTCGTGGCGGTGGCGCCGCCGCGCGCGACGACGCTCCCCCGTCGCGCCGCGGCCCCGGCGACCCCCACGAGCGTGATCTCGCGGCTCTCCCCGCGGGGGAGATCGCCCACGTCGATCCGCAGCTCGCGCGGATCGGCGGCGAGGCCCGCGGGCCGGCTCTTCGCTCCGGCGACGCGCAGCGATCCGTCCCGGTACCGAAACCCCGCCGGCAGCGCAAGGCGCGCCGCCGCGGCGACGAGATCGGTCGAGGCCGAGACGTTGGTGACCGCGAGGGTGAAGCCGACGAGATCCCCGACCTCGACCCTGTCGCGGCTGAGGGCGAGCGACACCGTGATCGATGGGGCTAGGACTGTGATCGAGACCTCGGGCGACGTCGCGCCCGGCGGATCCTGGTCGGAGGTGGCCGAGAAGCGGTTCCGGACGACGGACTGATCCGGAATCGACGCGGCCAGCGTCGCCGTGAAGCGCACCTCCCCCTGGAACCCCGGGGGGAGCGACGGAAACGTCCAGGTGACGCGCCTCGAGGCCGCATCGTACGCGCCGGTGAGCGCCGCGCGGCCTCCCCCGGGACCGTGATTCGCCACCGTGCCGGTCGTGACCCCCGAGGCCGAGGCGATGAACGAGTCGAGCGCGTCCACGATCGTCACGTTCGTGAGGGTCGCCGCCGAGAGGTTCGCGAACGAGAGGGTGTACCGGAGATCGGTTCCCGCCCGCACCGGCCCCGCGGGGTCGACGGTCTTCCCAAGATTCGCCAGCGGAACCGCCGCGACCAGCGTCGTCGCCCGGTTGCTGAGGGTGGTGGTGGGCGGGGCGCCGGGCGCGAGCGTCGCGTTGACGCTCGCGACGTTGACGATGGCCGTGCCGGGAGCCGTGGAGACCTTCGTGGCGGGCATTAATAAGGATGCGCCGACAAGGGAGAGGATGCCGAAGAGGACGACGAGGCGGGGGGCGTGCCGGCGCGCGCGGTTTTCTGAGGTCCGGCCGAGATCGGCGCGGGCCATGGGCCGCACGTGCACTCCTTCCCCGGGAGGCGCCCCGGCACGGGCGCGAGCGGCGCCGTGCCGGGGGCCTCTGCGAGGTGACGGGACGACTAGTTGATCTTCACCTTGAAGGTGATCGTGTGCGTCGCGGCGGGGGCCATGGCGCCGATGTTCACCGTGACGGCGCCCGCCGTGGTCGCGTTGAAGTCGCCCTGGTCGGCGTCGGCGATGTCGGTCTTCGAGACACCGTCGAGGGTGATCGATCCCGGGACGTAGGCGGTGTTCGCCGGGATCGGATCCGTCAGGACGACGGCGGCGGCGTTGGCGCTGCCGGCGTTGGTCACGACGACCGAGTACGTGAGGGTCGTGCCCGGCGGCTGGTTGCCGGCCGGAAGGACGCTCTTCACCGCGGTGACGTTCGGCGCGAGGACCGTCGTCGTGTCGGTGGCCGAGGAGGAGACGCCCACGTTGAAGCTCGAGGTGCCGGTCACCGCCATGACGTCGACCTGGGGCGCCGTCCCGACGGGGATCGTGATCCGGGCCAGGATCTTCACCGTGCCGTTCGCGGCGAGGGAGCCCGTGTCGGGGATCGTGTCGCCGTCGGTGTCGGTCATCGCCGTGTCGCCGGCGTCGAAGACGCCGTTGCCGTTGTTGTCGAGGAAGAGCGCGGTCGCGAACCCGCCGGCGCTGACGGCGGTCATGTCGATGGTGTCGTTGCCGTTGCCCAGGTTCTGGACGGTGTGGGCGTAGAAGAGAATCGTGCCGGGAACGGCGTTCTGCGCGCCGTTCGGGGTCACGCTCACCGTGGCGACCTGCGAGACGGTGGTCGTCACGATGTTGCTGAGCGCGGTCAGCGGGTTCCCGTTTGCGTCCGTGTAGTTGATCGTCGCCTGGTTGCTGATGACCGTGCCGGCGGGAGTCCCGACGGCGAAAGCCCCCGGAACGGCGGCCAGCAGCGTCAGCACCGCCATGGCCGTGGCTCGAATCGTCGAATGCCTCATGCTCTTCCTCTCCTTGTGGGTCTTCGGCGCGTTGTTTTCGCTGGGAAACACTCAGTGTCCGAATCCTGCGGGCAGACGAATCCTCCTCGGGAGGGACCTCGGAGGACTCGGGGGGGGTTACTGGAAAGCCGCTACCGGACGATCACCTTGAACGACGCGCTCCGCGATTCGCCGGGAGCGATCGGCTCGCTCGCCGCGAAGCGGACGTGCGTGTAGCTGTCCGGGGCGGCCTCGACCTTCCCGGGCCTCCCGTCGGCGCCGGTGACGGTCTTCATGAGCGGGTAGGGGGCGAACGAGCGGCCGTTGTCGGCGCTGAAGGTGATCGACGCGCGCTCTCCCAGAACGCTCGCCGGGAGAATCACCGTCCCCGCGGGGATCGGATCGTCGACCGTCGCCGAGATCGCCGGCTCGTTCCCGAAATTCGTGTAGGTGAGGGTGTAGATGAGGACGTCGCCGGGCTCGGTCCTCTCGACCTTCTTCCGGACGACGCTGGGGCGCCCTTGCGCGTCGGGGGCGGAGATCTCCTCCTTCACGTCGACGCTCAGAACGACCTGCGGCTGGCCCGCGCCGGCGGCCGTGGCGGAGATGACCGCCGCGCAGACGAGGGCGAAGAATCGTGTCGCTTTCATGGGTGGCTGGACCTCCTTCGGACTTGACGTCGGTTCCCGGAGGCCAGGGGACGTTCTCTCAGTCTCTGATTCCATCCCCGCTCCTTCGGGCGGGAGGTGGCGTCCTCCCGACGACACCGAAGTTAGGGTACGCATATTCAAAGTCAAGAAATTTTGTATGTGGACTTAGAAAAACAAAGATGTTCTCGTGAACGTCCGGTTTGTCCGTGTTTTCGGGAGGGATGGGGCGCGATGAGCGACGGTCGAGCCGGTCAGAGGCTCAGGTACTTCGGCCCCCCCTCGGCCGGGGCGCGCCAGTCGATGTTCTGGATCGCATCCCCCGCGCTCACGTCGAAGGGGTCGAGGATCACGCACGTCTTGCAGTGCACGCAGTTGCTGAAGTTGATCTGGATGCGCTCCCCCCCCTTCTCCCCCACCAGCTCGTAGACCTTCGCGGGGCAGAAGTTCGTGCACGGCGCGACGCCGTACTTCGGGATGCACTGGTCGGTGCAGACCGCAGGGCTCACGAGCTGGATGTGCGAAGGCTGGTCCTCGCGGTGAATCGTCCCCGATCGGAAGACATCTGTCAGCTTGTCGACGATCGTCGCCGGATCGAACCCCGGCGGATCCGCGGGGGGCGCTCCCAGGGTGGAGACGGGGACGAAGCGGGTGTGGTCCTGGTGGAGGGGCGTCCGCTTCTTCGTGCCGCCTCCCGTGAACCGATGGAGGCCGGTGGCCATGAGCCCGGCGTAGAGCCCCTTCTCGAACGCGATTCGGAAATTGCGATCGCGCCACAGGTCGGCCTGCACGTACGATCCGCGGACCTTCTCCTCGTACGCCGCGAGGCGGGCGTCGGAGTAATCCCCCGCGACGAGCGCGTCGAGGATCGTCTCCGCCGCGAGCATGCCGGTCGTCATCGCGTAGTGAATCCCCTTGAGGAGCTTCACGTTCACGAAGCCGGCCGAATCCCCGACGAGCATCGCCCCCGGCGCGGTGAGCTTCGGGATCGAGAAGTACCCCCCCTCGGGGATCGTCTTCGCGCCGTACGACACCACCTCACCGCCGCGGATGAACGACTGGATGAGGGGGTGCTTCTTCCACTGCTGGAGCGCCGCGTGGCAGTCGAACCGCGGATCGCGCCACGAGAGGGAGGTGACGAACCCCGCCGAGTAGTGCTCCGCGTCGAGCTCGTAGAGAAACCCCCCACCGAACTGGAAGGACTGGAGGGGATACCCGAGGGTGTGGAGGACGAGGCCGCGCCCCGCGGTCCTCTTCACCCTGATCACTTCCTTCGTCCCGAGGGAGAAGACCTGCGGGTTCCGCCCGTCGCGGAGCTTGAACCGGTTGATGAGGTCCTCGCTGAGCGTGCCGCGCGGCCCTTCGCCGAAGACCGTGACCTTCGCGTTCAGGTTCAGCCCCGGCTCGAAGTTCCCCTTCGGAGAGCCGTCCTTCCCGAGCCCCTTGTCGCCGGTCCGGACTCCGACGACGCGCCCGTCCTCTTCGAGGATCTTCACCCCCGTGGTCGCGGGGAAGAGGAAGATCCCCTCCCCTTCCGCGATCTCGGCGAGCCACTTCGCGAAGCGCTGCAGCGAGATCGTGAACATGCCGCGGTTGTCGTTCTCGGGGGGAACGAGGAGCTCGGGAACCTTGAGGCTTCCCGTGCGCGTGAGCATGTAGAAGGCGTCGTGGCGGATCTCGGTGCCGAGCGGGCACCCCTTCTCCTTGAAGTCGGGGATCAGCTCGGCGAGGGCCTTCGGGTTGAGCACGGCGCCTGAGAGGCCGTGCTGGCCGAACTCGCGCGCCTTCTCGATGACTCCGATCTCGGCGGCGATCTCCTTCTTTCCTTCGGCCTTCGCCCTGTCGTTGTGCTTCCTGATCAGGTGCGCCAGGTGGATCGCGCCCGCGAGGGAGGCGGGGCCGCCTCCCACGAACAGCACGTCGAGTGGGTAGCTCTCTCGCTCGTCGCTCACGGGGACCTCGTCGTCGATGGGGGTTGGCGCGGGACGTCGTCATGGTAGCAGAGGGGCGGGAGGCTGTTGCGGCCCCGGCGAGGGGGCGGTAGATTCGCGCCACGATGAGCGAAAAGCGCGAGGGGTCCACGAGGCTCCGCAACATCGCCCGGGAGAGCGAGGCCGAGCCGCCCTCCCGTGCTCACATCGACGCGCTCGCACCGCGCGGAGATCTCTCGCTCGCGATCGACCTCGCCGGCCTGTCGCTGCTCTTCCATGGCCTCGACGCGGCGCTGCACGGAGACGTGTCGCGGCGCTTCGCGGCGTACGTTGCCGACCCCACGCTCGTGAGCTCCCCGTTGCGCGTGGAGGTCCACCGCGACGCCGTCGAGCACTACGTCGAGCCCGAGCGCGGGAAGCCCGAGGGGTACTACCGCCTGCGCATCGTGCCTGACAGGGAGCTGATCCGCCTCGTCACGTACTCGATGGCGGGGTGGATCGACCTCGCGTCGCTCACGGCGGGGCTCTCGTTCGGCACCGGCACCTTCGATCCGGCGGAGCGCGCCTTCGAGAACTTCTGCCGCGTGGCGGTCGCCTGCCTCGCGGTGCGCCGCGGCGGCTTCTTCATTCACGGGGCGAGCATCGAGCGGCACGGGCGCGCGTACATCTTCTTCGGGAAGTCGGCCTCCGGCAAATCGACGCTCGCGAAGATGAACACGGAGGGGCGGGTGATCTCCGACGACCTGACGCTCGTGGTCCCGGAGCCGTCGGGCGAGCTCTCCGTCGCCGGCTCCCCATTCCGCGGGACCTACGAAGGTGGGAAGCCTGTCACGGGCCTCTTCCCGCTCGCGGCGATGTTCCGGCTGGTGCAGGACGAGACGACCTTCGTCGAGAGGCGGCCGCGCGTGCAGACGATGGCGGAGGTGGTTGCGAATCTTCCCTTCGTGAACGAGTCGCTCAACCAGCGCCCCGATCTCTTCGACGCCCTCGACGAGTCGCTGAAACGCGTGCCGATCTTCTTCCTGCACTTCCGGAAGGAGCCCGACTTCTGGGGAGCGGTGGACGGGGCGGTCTCGGGGAAGGCACCGCTCAGAAGCTGAGGAGCGCGTACCCCCGGTTCTCGTACGTCATGAGGACGATCAGCGCGT
>JACPZX010000048.1 GCA_016195325.1 Acidobacteriota bacterium | reverse complement strand
TCGCCGTCCGGAAGACCTTGTACTTGTCGATGAGGATCGGGCTCGGCGTGACGTTCGTGCTCACGGGGTTCCAGGAGAGAAGCGTCGAGTTGTTCCCCATGTCGAGGGCGGTCGCGTTCGTGGGGATCGAGGGCTTCACGCTGGACGAGGAGGACGCGCTGTTGAACGCGGCGACGTTCGGGTCGTACGCACCGCAGAGGTCCTCGGCCCGCAGCTTGTAGAAGTACGGGCGGCAGTTCACGATGGTCGGCGAGTTCGGGTTCGCCGGATCACTGTACGTCGTGGCCCCCGCGGTGATCGTATTCGGGTCCACCGAGATCTGGACCTGCGCCGAGATGTTCGGGTCGAAGCCGGCCGTGGCCCCGCGGAAGAGCCGGAATCCCTTGAGATCGCGGATGGGCCAGGGGCTGACGTCGCACCCCAGATTGGTCGTGTTCAGCGTCGGTGCGGCCCACCCGAGATTGATCTGATTGAAGACGGCGTTGCCGCCGGAGACGCTCGTGAAGGTGGGCCCCGTCGGCGCTTTGGGAATCGTCGAGTTCGTGATCGTCGTCAGCGGCGAGTAGGCCGGCGGATCGCTCTTGTTCCCCGCCGCGTCCACGCCGGCGACGCCGACCATGTACGACGCCGAGGTGAGGTTCGGCACGAAGTAGCTGGTCGTGTAGGCGTCCTGCGGGTTCGCCATGCTGGCGATCGCCGCCCCCGACGTCACCTCGTACTTGATGACCCCCTGGTTCGCCGGGTTGGCGGTCCAAGTTGCGTACAGACCCTGGCAGTGCCCCGGGCAGACGGCCAGGCCCGTCGGGGTGGTCGGCTTGTCGAGATCGAGATCCGCCATGCCGACGTAGCCGAGGTTTCGGGGCGTCACGTCGCTCGTGAGATCGAACTTCCGGAAGTGCTGGCTCAGCGGGTTCGTGTCGGTCGGGTCGAAGTACTTGACATCGGGGTCCTGCGTCATGCCGACGATCCGCACGTTGATCTTCGCGATCTTCTTGCGGAGGGCGAGGCTGTTCGGATCGTCCATCCCCAGCGCCATCGTCGTGAGCTGCGTTCCCGCGCCGTCGAAGTAGGTGACGTCCATCTCGCGGATGTTGTCGGCGATCGGGACCTTGTCGGCCATCGAGGCGAGGGCGGTGCCGCCGGGCTTCAGCGTGATGCGGTAGAGGGTGTACGGCGGCGAGTTCATGTCGAGGTACACGTTGTTGATGGGCACCGTCTGCAGCGTCCCGTCGCGCGGCACGGCGCTCACGTCGGCCTGGAACTGGATCGTCGTTCCGCCGGTGCCGCTGGGCTTGCCGAGGGCGTAGGTGACGATCTCGTCGTTGCCGGTCGAGACGACCGAGAAAGCGCCGCCCGCGAGAGAAGGCTCCGGCGTGTTGGCGTCGGCGGTCTCGTAGTCGTAGTCGCCGCGCACGGTCACGGCGTTCGTCCACATCCCCTCGATCTGCTCGTCGGGGCGGGTCGCGCCGTTGGGGTTGTAGTTGAACCCGGCCATGCGGAGGTCGGACATCATCCGGTCGAAGGCGATGCGCGTGTTCTGCTGCTCCGCGGTCGCGTTCTCCCCCTGCTTGAAGCTCTTCTGGAGCTGCTGGTAGAGCGTCATGGCGATGGCGACGATGACCGCGAAGACGGCGATGGCGACCATCACCTCGGCCAGCGTGAACCCGTGCGGACGTGCCGCGCGCCCGGTCGCAAACGATCGACGCACCCTGAATTCACTCACGGGAACCATCCTCCTTGTGGGCCTTGCGCTCTTCCGGCAGGGGGGCCGACGAGCGACTCAGAACCGCACGCCTTCGACGGTCACGCTGCGGTTGCGCCGCAGCTCCTTCCAGAAAATCGTGATGCTCACCCGGATCGCCTCCCCCGTGTTCCAGACGGCCGGCTTCACGTTGCCGCCGATCGGGGTGAGGGTGATCAGCGCGTACCCTCCCGAGAGCTTCGAGCTGATCTGCGTGGCGTACGTGGTGTTCGCGTACGAGCTCGCCGTCCGGGTGTCGGCGGTGTAGCTCGTCAGCGTCGCCAGGTTCTGCGCGCCGACGAAGAAGATCTGGACGCCGTTGTACGAGAGCTTGTTGATGTCCTCCATCATGTCCTCGCCGATGGAGGTGGCCTCCGTCAGGAGCTTCCCGCTCTTCACGTTGGTCTGCGCGAGGACGAACATCGCCGCGATGGCGACGATGACGCCGGTGAGGATGCCGAGGGAGATGATCACCTCGATCAGGCTGTATCCCCGCGATCCGCGTCGCATCCCGCGCCTCCTGACTCTCAATGGCTCACCGTGTACGTGATCTGGCCGGCCGTGCTGAAGCCGAAGGTGTACGTGTCGATCCGGCCGCCGGTGATCGTCGTCGTCAGCCTGACGAAGTTGCTGGTCGGCGCGCTCGCCGACGGGGCCGACGGGTTGGTGATCGATCCGTTGATGTTCATCACCGGCGCGAACGACCCCGTCGGGTTCGTGGTCATCGTCGTGTTGTTCGAAACCTTGACGGTGATCGTCTTCTTCTGGATCGGGTGGTAGTACGAGTACGTGTTGGTCGGGCTCGGCGTGAAGGTGAAGGTGATGTTCTGGTGCATCGAGATCGCCATCTGGTGGGCGCCCCGGATGTCGGCCATCATCGCGTCGGCCGTCGAGCGCGCCTTCCACGACCTCGAGAAGTTCCCCAGGGCCGGGAAGAAGACGAGGACGATGAGGCCGATAATCGCGACGACGATGAGGAGCTCGGCCAGGGAGAACCCGCGGGAGAGGCCCCTCCCCCTCGAGCGGTCGCGACGGTCATGGGTCGTTGAACTCATCTCGGGTTCCTCCAGAGCAACCAGGGTGCCATCCCGGCACGCCTATGCACGACGGCCGTAAAGCTCCGCCACCATTCAACTAATCCAGACCGTCAGGCCCATGACGCCACCGGCCCCCGAACGCCCGAGACCAGGTCGCCACGATTTCGTCACCATTCGTGACACCGCGTGACACGGACGGTTCAGTCGGTCAGCGGGAGCGAGACGGTGATCCGGGCCCCACCCCCCTCGAGGTTGACCGCGTCGATGGACCCGTCGTGGCTGACGACGATCTTCTGCGCGAGGGCCATCCCGAGGCCGGTGCCGTGGCTCTTCGTCGTCACGAAGGGCGTGAAGAGCTTCGGGAGGATCTCGGGGGCGAACCCCTCGCCGCTGTCCGTGATGTCCACGAAGGCGCTCCCCTCCTCGGTGCGCCCCCTCACCAGCACGACGCCGGAGCTCGCGCCGGCGCCGCTCGCCTCGACCGCGTTCCTGAGAAGATTGTGGAAGGCCTGCCTCAGGAGCGCCTCGTCGGCGACAATCCTGTCGGGCCACTCCCCGGTCACCCGCACGGAGACTCCTGCGCCCGTCGAGCGGGGGACCTCCTCCGCGAGCCCCTCGAGGATCGGCCGCAGCGCGCACTCCGCGCGCTGGAGGCGCGCCGGCGCCGCGTAGCGCAGGAACTCGTCCACGAGGCGCCCCGTCGACTGGACCTCCCGGACGATCGCGGCGGCGTTTCCGTCGGGCTCCGCGTCGGACTTCGCCGCGAGGCGCGCGTACCCCAGGATCGTCGCGAGGCTGTTGCGGAACTCGTGCGCGATGCCGGCCGAGAGCTCCCCGACCCGCGCGAGGTTCTCCTTGAGGAGGACGCGGGCCTGCAGCCCCCGGATCTCGGTGAGATCGCTGAAGAGGCACAGGGCGCCGCTCCCGCCTCCCGGCGGACCCGACGTGGTGACTCCCAGGTGGACGCTGCGCCCCGAAGGAAGCCGGTAGCTCACCACCTCGCGCGCGCGGCCGCGGCCATGACGCGCCGCCTCGTCGAGGAGCGCGGCCAGCTCCGCGGTGGGGGCGAAGATCTCGCTGACGCGCTTGCCGAGGAGATCCACGGCGGCGAGGCCGAGAATCGTCTCCCCGGCGGGGTTGAGCGCGGCGACGCGCCCCCCCGCGTCGAGGATGAGGACGCCGCTGCTGAGGCTCGAGAGGAGCGACTCCTGCGCCCCCGCCGACGAGCTCGAGAAACGCATCCTCTCGAGCTCCCCTTCCATCGCGCGCATCTTCTCGACGACGCCGCGGAAGGAGGCGACGAGAAAAGCCGGATCGTCGCCGCCCGCGGCGGCCGACTCCGGCGGCTCGATCGAGGCGGCCGCCGCGCGCAGCGCGCGGTAGGGGGAGAGGACGAACCGGATGAAGAGCAGGACCATCACCAGCACGAGCGTGCCGCCGATCCCCTGCGCCCAGGTGAGGATCCGGATCTGGCGCCGTATCGTCTCGGCCGCCGTCAGCGAGAAGCCCGCGTGGAGCAGCCTCGGGGAGGGGCCCGCCGGGCCGACGCGCACCAGGATGTCCGTGAGATCGCCCGGCGCGTCGTCGCGATCGATCGCGGGGCGCCCCGCGTCGAGATCGCGCAGCGCGTCGGCGCCGACGAGCGTGTCGAGAGGGATGGTCGCCCCCTCACGCCACGACTGGCTCGAGGCCGTCACCTTCCCCGATCGATCCACGATCTCCGCCAGCGACGCGCCGTGGGCGCGCGCGAGATCGCGGAGATCCCGCGGCGGGCGCGCGGGATCCTCCGCGGCGACCGCGCGCGCCATCGCCTCGGCGGCGTCGAGGATCCGGACGCGCGCCTCGTCGAGGAGAAGCGACTCGGAGTTGTCGAGGAAGGTGACCGTGACGAGGTTCGCGGTGACGAGGAAGAGGACCACCATCACCATGAAGATCTTGACCTGCGTCTCGTACCCGCGGATCAGCGGCTGCATCGATCCCTCACGAGATCATCCGGACGACGAGGTCCGAGTACCACGACGACAGCCCGGGGCCGGCGAAGGCGGCGACGACGGCGCCCAGGGCGATGAAGGGGCCGAACGGAACGGGCGTCCGGAAGGAGCGGCGGCTGAGGAGGAGCCACGGGACCACAAGAAGGCATCCGAGGACCGACCCCACGAGAATCGTGACGAGGGTCATCCGCGCGCCGAGGAAGGCGCCGACCATCGCCAGCATCTTCACGTCCCCCAGCCCCATCCCCTCCGCGAGGGCCGCCTCGGCGATCTCCTCGTCGGTCTCGCCGGCCGCCGCCAGTCTGCCACCCGGCGCACCGCCGTCCGGCCCCTCGGCGGGCGCCCCGGCCTCGCGAGGCGCCGGCGCGAGATCCCCGCCGGCAGGCGCCGCCCCGCCTCCGCGGATCCGCCGCACGATCATGTACGCCCCCCGCGCCACGAAGGGAATCGCGGCGCCCACCGCCACCCCCCCGAGCGCGCCGAGGATGGCCGGCTCGTCGTCGTAGAAGCTCCCCAGGAGCGATCCGCCGGAGGCGCGCGCGACGGCGCCGCGCGCCGCGGCGAAGGCGAGGCCCGCGGCGATCCCCGGGTACGTGAGGGCGTCGGGGAGGAGGAAGAGGCGGAGGTCGATCACGGTGAGCACGACGCACGTGAAGACGAGCCACGCCGTCGCGAAGGCGTCGATCGAGAGGCCGAACTTCAGATACGCGCCGAGGAAGCCCACCCCCACGAGCGCCTCCACGGCGGGGTAGACGGCAGGGATCGGCGCGCGGCAGCCGCGGCACCTCGCGCGGAGCGCGATCCACGAGACGACCGGGACGTTGTCGTACCACCGGATGGCCGCGCGGCACCGCGGGCATCTTGAGCCCGGAAAGGCGATCGACTCCCCTTCGGGAATGCGGTGGGCGCAGACGTTGGCGAAGGAGCCGAAGATGAGCCCCACCGCGAGCGCGATCGCCCCCTCGACCGGCTCCGCGCCGCTCAATCGAAGCTCCGCTTCAGGAACGGGTGCGCGACGGTCCGGACCTGCCCGGTCGCGCGATTGTAGAGGTACGGGGTCCCCTCCGCGTCCTTCGGCACGCGATCGACGAGCCCCGCCGTGACCAGCGCCTCGAGGCCGGGCGGGTTTCCGCCGCGGGCCGCGGCGTACGCCTTCACGGCGGACTGCAGCTCCTCGATGTCGATCTGGATCTTCAGATCGTGCGCGTGGCGCCAGGCCACGGCGCGCGTGTACTCGTCGCTGCCGGACTGGTAGATCTCGAGCCAGTATTTCCACGACGTCCGCCGATCGCCGATCCGGTTGTACATCTCGGCGTGCAGGCGGCCGACGAGCGGGTGGACGCCCGGGACCTTCATCGCGCGCTCGAAGTAGCGCGCGGCCCGCGGGTAGTCGTGGAGCGTGTCGTAGCAGTAGAAGCCCGCCTCGAACGCGAGGAGCCAGTCGCCCGGGTTCGCGGCGATGCCCTTGTCGAGGAGCCGGAGCGCCATCTCGAGGTCTCCTGCCTCCATCGCCATGATGAGCGCGCCGATCAGGTACGGATCTTCGTAGTGCGGATCGAGCTCGGTGATCACGTTCGAATAGATGTGATCGAGGTACTTGTAGCGATCCCCCGAGTCGTAGCTCGAGTAGTACTGGATCGACCAGAGGTAGACGGCGTCGGCCAGGAGCTCCCGGTAACCCGGCGCGAGGGCTCGCAGATACTTCCCGGACGGCAGGTAGAGGAGGTGCGACCCCGCGGGCCTCACGGAGGAGAGGTCGTGGAGCCTCCCCTCCGCGGTCGCCGTCAGCGAGACGACCAGGAGGAAGACCCCCGCGACGAGGAGCCGGCGGATCAGACGAAGTCCCTGCGCCGGAAGACGGCGATCGCGAGCATCAGGACGATCGCGGTGTAGAGGAGGCCGTACCCCGCCGCGAGAAGGATCTCCTCGCCCCCGACCGGCACCCCGTGCACGACCTCGCCCTTCACGTTCAGGTATTCCAGGTTGGGGAGCACGCGGTAGAGGGCGAGGCAGATCCACCGGCCGGGGGCGCTCGCCAGCTTCTCCGCGAGGAGAGGGAGCCCCCAGGAGAGGTGTCCGATCAGGTAGCAGGTGACGGTGAAGAGGCTGCTGAGGAAGGGGCTGCTGAACGACGAGAAGAAGATCGCGACGGCGGTGATGAGCAGCAGCTCGACGAAGATCAGCGCGATCGCCTTTCCGAGCGTGACGTCGAGGAACCCCTTGTACCAGAGGAGGGTGTAGAAGCCGAGGGTCATGATGCTCAAATTCACGAAGAGGACGAGCGCGAGCCCGAGGTACTTGCCGAGGATGAACTCGGATCGCCGGATCGGCTTCGCGATGAGGACGTAGATCGTCCGCTTCTCGATCTCCTTGAAGACGAGCCCCACGCCCACGAAGATCGCCGTCGCCACGCCGAAGAGGGAGATCGCCGCGAGGCCCATGTCCTTCATGATCTTCTCCTCGCTCCCCACCGTCAGCAGGCTGATGGCGCGCCCCGCGCCGATCATGATCAGCGCGAAGACGAGGATGAGGTAGAGGATCCGATCGCGGATGGCCTCCCGGAATGTGTTGATGGCGATGGCGTAGAGCCTCACGCCGAGACCTCCTTCAAGTAGAGATCCTCGAGCGTGTCGCGCCTCGGCATCACCGAGATCAGCACCCCCCCCCGGGCCCGCACCCTCTCGAGGAGCGCCGCCAGCTCCCCCTCGGTGGTGACGCGCACGAGCGTCTCGGTCCCCCGCACCGCCACGAGCGTGGCCGCCGCGCCGAGCGCCGCGAACTCCGGGCCCGAGTAGGTGACCTCCCAGTGCCGCACGGTCGGGCGGAGCAGGTCGCCGAGCTTCCCCTCCGCGCCGAGGACGCCGTCCTTCACGATGCCGACGCGATCGCACAGCGCCTCGGCGTCCGAGAGGATGTGCGACGAGAAGAAGACCGTCTTCCCGCGCTCCTTGAGCGACAGGATGATGTCGCGGAACTCGCGCCGGCCGATCGGGTCGAGGCCGCTCATCGGCTCGTCGAGGATGACGAGATCGGGGTCGTTGATGAGCGCCTGCGCGAGGCCGATCCGCTGGAGCATCCCCTTCGAGTACTTGCGGAGCTGGGAATCGGCGCGCGACGTCATCCCGACGCGCTCGAGCATCGCCGCGGTGCGCCGCTGCCTCTCGTAGGCGGAGTAGCCGAAGAGGCGCCCGCAGTAGTCGAGGAACTCCCGCCCGGTCAGATACTCGTAGAAGTACGGGTTCTCGGGGAGGAAGCCGATGCGCTCCTTCACCGCGACGATCGTGCTCTTGCGGCCGAAGAGGCGCACCGCTCCGGCGTCGGGGAAGACGAGGCCGAGGAGGGTCTTGATCGTGGTGGTTTTGCCGGCGCCGTTCTGGCCGAGGAGGCCGAAGATCTCCCCGCTCGAGACCGTCAGGCTCAGCCCGTTGAGGACGCGGTTCCGCCTGAGCCGCAGATGGCCCCAGTACGACTTCTGGAGATTCCGGATCTCGAGGACCGGCTCGCCTTGGCTCATCGTGGGGCCGGGGCGGGCTCCGCCGCGGCGGCGCGGATTATATCCTCGTAGATCCGCTCCTGCTCGCGGACCATCTCGTCGATGTCCCATCCTCCCGCCCGCTCGAGCCCGGCCCGCCCCATCCGCCGCCTCAGGGGGGCGTCGCGCACGAGCTCGACGACGGCGCCCGCCATCCCACGGACGTCGCCCGGGTCGAAGAGGCGCCCGTTCACCCCCTCCTCGATCGCCTCGGGGGCGCCGTCCACGCGCGTCGCGACGACCGGGATCGCCGTCGCCATCGCCTCGGCGAAGACGCGCGGGAGCCCCTCCCACCGCGACGTGTGGAGCAGGATGTCGAACGACCGCATCAGCGCCGGGACGTCGCGCCGCCAGCCGAGGAGCGTGACGCGGCCGCCGATCCCCTTCTCGCGGATGCGCGACTCGATCGCGCCGCGGAGATCCCCGTCCCCCGCCAGGAGGAACCGGGCCGAGGGCTCTTCGGCGAGGACGCGCGCGGCGACCTCCACGAAGTCGACCGGCGCTTTCTGCGGCTTGAAGCAGGCGACCATGCCGACGACGACCTCACTCGTGGCCGCGAGCGTCGCCTCGGGCCTCGGCGAGAACTCGGCGAGACGGATCCCGCTGTGCACGACGCGCGCGCGCCGACCGTCGAGGATCCCGAGCGCCTCCCCCTGCCGCACGTTCGCCTCGGAGACGGAGATGAAGGCGGTCGTCCGGCGCGCCGCGAGCCTCTCGGCGGCGACGAGGGCCGCGCGCAGCGGCGCCGGCTGCTCGGGGTGAAACCCCCAGCCGTGGATCGAGTGAATGCGGATCGGCACGCCGGCGCGCGCGGCGGCGAGGCGGCCCAGGATCCCCGCCTTCGACGAGTGCGTGTGCACGATCGCGGGCCGCTCGCGCTCGAACAGGCGCCTCAGCGCGAGCCAGGCGCCGAGGTCCTTCGACGGCGATATCGGGCGGACGAGGTCCGGGAGGAAATGGCACCTCACCCCGGAGTCCCGCGCCTCGTCCGCGAGGAGACCCCCGACCCCCGCGACGAGCACGGGCTCGAACCGCGCGCGGTCGAGGTGGGTGACGGTGTAGAGGGTGTTGGCCTGCGCGCCCCCCAGCTCGAGCTGCGTGATGACGTGGCAGACCCTCAGGGGGGTGGGCGTCACGCGCGCCCCTCGACGACCTCGCGGAGGAAGATCTCGAGGACGAGAAGCGTGAAGATCGGCTCGTCGTGGTTCGCGGTCCCCGCCTCGTGCTCGTCGAGGAGGCGGCGCGGGGCCGAAGGGTGCACCCACGCGCCGAGTCGGGCCAAAGGCGAAGTCAGGAGATCGCGCGCGAGATCGCGGAAGCTCCCGGCCCGCAGCCAGCGGTCCACCGGGAGGCCGAAGCCGCTCTTCGGCGCCGTCAAGATCGACTCCGGGACGAGGCCGCGCGCGCACTCCCGGAGGATCGCCTTCCCCCTCGATCCCGGCATGCGCACTTCGGCGGGGATCGCGACGGCCGCCGCGACCAGCTCGTGATCGAGGAGGGGGGAGCGCACCTCGAGGGCGGAGCCCATCGACGCGCCGTCCACCTTGCGGAGGACGTCGTCCGGAAGCCAGACCTCGAGATCGGCCCCGGCGACGGCATCGAGAGCCGAGAGTGCGGACGGTCGATCGTACCGGGAGTGGAAGGCGGCCAGAGGGTCTCCCGCGACGGCGTTCCTCCCCTCCGGGGTGAGAAGCGCCGGCTGATCCGCCGGGTGGAACCGGCAGATCCACCGGTCGTTCGCGTCGAAGGGGCTCGCCTCGGCGGCGGCGAGAAAGCGCCCCGCGCGCCCCGCGACGTTGCGGCGGCCGCGCGCGCCGGGAAGCGCCGCGATCGAGGCCCGCGCCGTCCGGCGCGCGAGCGCGGGGAGCCGCTTCCAACGCGCGGCCAGCCGGTGCGCGCGGTAGCGATCGTAACCGAGGAAGACCTCGTCGCCGCCGTCCCCGGAGAGCGCGACCTTCACGTGTCCCCTCACCGCCTCGGAAAGGCGCTGCACGGCGACGAGCGAGGAGTCGGCGAGGGGCTCGCCGAGACGGCGGATGAGCGCCGGGAGGGCCGCGGCCGCGTCGGCGGCGACGCGGATCTCGTGGTGGGTGGTTCCGAGAAAACGCGCGGTCTCGCGCGCCGCCTTCGACTCGTCGTATCCCGTCTCGTCGAAGACCACGGTGAATGTGTCGAGGGTCGGCCCCGACTCGCGCGCGGCGATCGCCGCGACGATCGACGAGTCGAGCCCGCCGCTCAGGAAGACTCCGATCGGCACGTCGCTGCGGAGGCGCACCCTCACGCTCTCGTCGAGCAGGGGCCTCAGCCGGCGCGCCGCTTCCGCGGCGGAGGCCGGCGCCGCGCCGGGAGGGGCGGCGGCCGTGCCGGGCGCTTTCGCGTACCGCGACACCGTGGCGTGACCCTTCTCGTACACCAGCACCGATCCCGCGCCGAGGCGCTTCACCCCTTCGATCGCCGTCGCCGGCGCGGGGACGTACCCGAGGGCCAGATACGGTCCGAGGGCCGACGGATCGAACCGCCGGGGCACCCCCATCGCGAAGAGGGCGGGGATCTCCGACGCGAAGAGGATCCGCTCTGCGCTCTCGGCGTAGTGAATCGGTTTCTTCCCCAGCCGATCCCGCGCGAGGACGAGGCGCCTCTCGACGGTGTCCCAGATCGCGAGGGCGAACATGCCGCGGAGGAGCGCGAGCGCCTCGAGCCCCTTCTCCGCGTAGAGATGCAGGATCGTCTCGGTGTCGCTCGTGGACCGGTAGGGGTGGCGCCTCTCGAGATCCCGCCGCAGCTCGACGTGGTTGTAGATCTCGCCGTTGAAGACGATGACGTGCCGGCCGTCGGCGCTCGCCATCGGCTGGGCCGCGCGATCGGAGAGATCGAGGATCGCGAGGCGGCGGTGCGCGAGGGCGCAGCCGGGAAGGGCGGTCATCCCAGAGCCGTCGGGGCCGCGATGCGCGAGCGCGAGGGAGCCCGCGGCGGCGCGCGCCCCGTCCCCAGGGGCGGAGGCGTCCGCCGACGCCACCCCCGCGATGCCGCACATCAGGGAGACCCCAGGATCGAGAGGGCCGTCCCGCCCCC
>JACPZX010000047.1 GCA_016195325.1 Acidobacteriota bacterium | reverse complement strand
TCGCGCACCGACCACGACACGCCGACGCGGGGCCTCCGGAGCGGGAGCGCCCAGCGGGCGTAGCAGGCGAGGAGCCGGCGGGCGTTCTCATCCGTGAACGTGTCGCTCTCGGCGGTCACGCGGACTCCGATCGACGGGATCGGCGTGAGGGCCGCGGTCGCGGAGAGAGATCGGATCTCGACGTCGGCGAGGAGGCTCCGGGCCGTGGCCGCGAAGACCCCCTTCGAAGCGGCGCCCGAGATCGACCAGTGGTCGTCGATGCGGTAGGCCGCGCCCGCGGATCCGGCGAAGTGGGTGGTCGATTCGGCTCCGTCGACGCGATCCGCGCCCGCGGCGCCGGAGAGCGCGAGGCCGCCGTCGAACCGGTACGTGAGCGAGGCGCGTGGCGACAGGAGGCTCTCGTCGATGAGGCCCGAGGAAGCTCCCGGGCCCCGGGCGCCGAACCGATCGAGCGACCCTCCCACCGTCAGCGACGGGGAGGGGGAGAGAGTTGCCCCTGCGTGCTCCGTGTTGATCTCGTTCCGGTCGGTGTCGTGCACGAACCCCACGGCGCCGTCGACGACCGTGGCCAGCCCGTCGCGGATCGACGCGTCGACCTTCTGCGCCTCGCGGTCGTCGGGGTGCGCCCGGAGCGCGGCGGCGGCCGCCCGGGCCGCGGGCCGCGGGCGCCCCTGCCATTGGAGGACGCGGGCCCTCCCGGCGAGCGCGTCCTTGTTGTCCGGGGCGATCGTCAGCGTCTCGTCGTAGAGGGCCAGCGCGTCGTCGAGATGCCCGGCCCACGAGAGGGACGCGGCGAGGCCGTTGCGCGCCTCGACGTCCTGAGGGTTCGCCGCGAGGATCCCGAGGTACGCGTCCCGGGACTCTGCGGTGCGGCCCGTCCACGCGAGCGTCCTCGCGAGGCCGAGAGAGGCGTCGCGGCTGTCCGGGCTCTCCGCGAGAAGGCCCCTGTAGATCTCGATCGCTCGATCGTAGTCCCCCTTCCACGAGAGGGTCCGGGCGAGGCCGGAGCGCGCGTCGGCGCTTCCCGGGTCGATCTTCAGGGCGCGATCGTAAAGGTCCACCGCCTCCGCCAGCCGATCGGAGTATGAGACGACCGTCGCGAGCTTCACGAGAGCCCTCAGGTTGTCGGGATCGGCCTCGATCGCCTTCCGGAAGTGGGCCTCCGCCGCGGTGTTGTCCCCCTGGCGGAACGCGATCTCGCCGGCGGCGTACTCCGCGTCTCCCTTTCCTGCGGCGCGCGCCCCCTGGGCGACGGCGATCGCGATCGCGAGCGCGCACGCGATGCGCGAGGCCCTCACGGAGTCACCGCGTCGGGAAGGGCGAGGAAGCACTTCCGGACGATCTCGTAGGATTTCTTCGGGCGCGTGTGGAAGGTGGGCTGCTCCCAGGTCTTCCACGTGTAGAGCGACGACGCGGTCGCGGCGAGGCGGCCGTCCGGCCCGCGCTCGGGGAGGGTGTCGAGGACCGCGCGGCTCGCCGGGTCGTACGCGACCGCGTACACGCGGAACCCCTCCGTCACGCGCGTCCCCACCTCGTCGAGGTTCTTCGGGTCGTCGTCCACGACGCGGCGCGACGACGGGTCGGTCACGTTGAGGAGACCCCACGGAATCCGCACCTCGAAGACCCCCGCCGACGCGTCGAACGCATAGTCCGCGAGATCGTCGTACGCGGCGTCGGCGGGGTCGGTCGTGCCGGGGCGCAGGGGGCTCAGGTCGTGCATCACCGAAGGGTATATCGTCCCGTCGCGCCCGATCCGGCTCCGGTTCGTCTCGACGCGGATGTCGATGTAGCGCCCGTCGTCGTTCGGCGCGCTGCGGAAGGGACGGTCGTAGCGGTGCGTGAAGAGGTCGTACGGGGTGTCGACGAGGATCCGGCTCGACGCCTCTCCCGCGAGATCGATCATGAACTCCATGCCGGTCGGGGCGCGCACGCCGAGATCGCGCGGGAACGAGGTGTCGCCCAGATCGGCGCCGTACGTGTCGAGGCCGATCAGGAAGCGCGGCCCCTTCCAGCCGCCGTCGCCGCCCGGGGAGACGCCGCTCGCGTCGACCCGCAGGTACAGGTACGCCTCGTCGCTCGCGGCCCAGATCGCCGAGAGCCCCGCCGCCCCCGCCTCCCCGGCGCCGTGGGTCATGAGAGGCGCGCGCCCCTTCCAGTCGCCGGTCCTTCCGTCGAGGGTGACGAGGGGGCCCGCGCTCCCGGGCCGCGCGGCGAGGAGGCCGTAGTTCTGCTCGGGGTCGAGGGCGTTCAGCCACTTCACGTTGCGCTCGGCGGGCTGCTCGAACTCCATCACGAGCCAGTTCCTCTTGAACCACTCGTCCAGCCATGCGAAGAGGATCCCGCCGGCGCAGCCTGCGTCGTGGATGTTCTCCATGAGCCGCGCGTCGATCTCCCCCTGCTCCACTTCGTTGTGGCCGCCGTGGTTCATCCCCTGCGGCTGCACGTGCGCCACGCCGCGCGAGGTGGGGACTCCCACCTCCGAGATCATGAGCGGCATCGACGCGTGGTGGTGCTTCAGATCCCGGAGGTACCCAATGTAGTTGTCCGTCCCCCGGGCGTCCCGCGCCCGCGCGTAGTCCGGGTCGTTGTTCATGAAGTCCGGGTAGTAGGGGTACGCATGGTACGAAGCGAACTGCCCGCCGAGGGCCTCGCGCGTCGGCCTGATACGGTTGGCGTCGATGCCGGCTCCGTCGTTGTCGTACTCCCTCACCCGCGCCGCGTCGAAGGGGAGGCCGAGCTTTCTCGCGATCGCCTCCTCCTCGGCCTTCGTCGCCTCGGTCGGGTGGCGCAGCGGGTCGAGGGTCGGCCAGTTCGTGAACGCGGTAGGCCGCGTCGCGCCGTACCTCCGCATCTCGTACGCGACGGTGTGCTCCATCGCGCGCGCGGCCCACGCCTCCATCGCGGTGCCGCTCTCCATCCTGAAATAACGGCCCGCGAACGACGCCGCGGGGTGCGCGCGGTCGTACGCGTCGACGGAGTAGGGCTCCCACTCGCGCCCGAGGATGATGCCGATCGTCATCCCCGAGACGTCGGATCGGTAGAGGCCGCAGGCGTGGCCGGGGCGGAAGGCCACCGCGATCCGGCCGTGGAGGGCGTCGAGGATCCGCTCTCCCTCCTCGAGGAAGGCGCCGGCGAACGCCGGCCCGTCGTAGTCGTCGCCGTCCGGAAGCTCGGTCCACACCCCCTGGAAGAGCCAAAGATATCCCGGGGGAGGCGTCGACGCGCCGGGTGAGGCGGCGGCTGCGGCGTCGTTGTGCGCCTTCAGCGCGTCGTAGAACGCGGGAGGGAGGAGCGTGTACAGGCGGACGGCGTTCGCCCCCATCCTCCCGATCAGGTCCAGCCACTCCCGGTACGTCGCGACCTCCTCGGGGAACTCGGCGGGAAACTTCCCCGGGAGGGCGACCCCGAGGTTCACTCCTTTGACGAAGATCGGGACGAAGCGCCCCTTCCAGGCGACCTCGAGGTGCGACGGCCCGGATCTCGCGTGCGCGACGGGGGGGGAGGCGGGGGGCGCGTCGCCGATCCGCCGGTCGGCGAGGCCGCGTGCGGCGCCCAGCGCCCGTGCGGCGATGGCGGCGACGTCGGGGTCGTCGGGGCGCTCGGCGGCGAGGGGGAGCGCGATCTCGAGCGCCCCCTGCGCGTCACCGGCCCCCGCGAGGGAGAGGGCGAGCCCCTGCCGCGCCTCGCTCGACCCCGGCTCGAGCTTCAGCTCGGCGCGGAAGGCGGCGGCCGCGTCGTCGTAGCGGAGCATCCTCACCAGGGCCCAGCCGAGGAGCGCCGAGTAGCCGCGTCCGCCCACCCCCGACCGGATCGCCTCCTCGAGCACCGCCGCCGCGTCCGGGAACTTCTCCGCGCGGTAGAGGGAGAGGGCGCGCGCGTACGCGTCGGGGGGCTTCGGCGCCGGCTGCTCCGCGGCCGGATTCCCCGCGCCGGGGGCCTCGCCGGCCCCGGCGACGAGCCGGGGATCCGTCCCCGCCGCGGCGAGGGCGAGGAGCGCCGAGAGGGTCGTTCTCAGAAGAGCTGTGCTCGAACGGTGGCGCCGGAAGGATTCGATGCCTTCTCCTGAGTTGGGAGTCTCTCGAGTTCTGCTAACATCGAGCGATTCCGGGTCGCTCCGTGCTGGACGAGGGCCTGAACGCGCCTCGAGGGGGATAGAATACGGGCGCCCGGAAATGGAAATCAACTGCCCCGCGGCCCGAAGCGGCGGGGCTCGACGGCGCGAGAGGGTCATGGCTATCGAAATCGACGTGAGCGAGGCCGAGAAGGCGAACCTGCAGTTCTACGAGGCGCTGAACGACTCGGACCTCGACAAGATGGAGGAGGTCTGGTCCCACACCATGACCGCCCGCTGCATCCACCCGGGCTGGGACGTCCTCGTCGGCTGGTCCGCGATCCGCGAGTCGTGGCACTCGATCTTCACCGCCGGGGGCTCGCTGAACGTCGAGGCCGCCGAGGTCGAGATCAGCGTCTTCGGCGAGGTGGCCTGGGTGCAGTGCCTGGAGCAGATCCGCAACCAGAACGAATCGGGCGATCAGATGAGCGTCGCGCGCGCCACGAACCTCTTCGTGCGCGAGTCGGGGCGCTGGCGCATGGTGCTCCACCACGCCTCGCCGATCCCCTCGCCGCTCGAGTCGGACGATCTGGGAATGGTCCATTGATGGCGGGCCCTGCCGCGCCGCCCGACTGGGCCGCGGTGCGGGCGTCGTTCCCCGGGCTGGCCGACAAGGTCTTCATGGACGCCGCGTGCGTGAGCCTCGCGCCGGCGCAGGCGCGCGACGCGATCCGCGATTTTCTCGACCGCATCGTCTCGATGCCGTCGGTGGACGCGACCGAGCACCACCTCCTCCTCGACGCGGGGCGGAGGCTCGCCGCGAAGGAGGCGGCGGCGCTCCTCGGCGCCGAGGAGGGGGAGATCGCCCTCGTCGAGAGCACGACGCACGGCCTCGCCCTCACCGCGAGCGGGCTCGACGTGACGGGGGACGACAACGTCGTCCTCTGCGATCTGGACTTCATCGGCGTTTCGACGCCGTGGGCCGTGCGCGCGCAGGAGACGGGGTGCGATCTCCGCTTCGTCCGGAACCGGGAGGGGCGGATCGAGCTGGCCGACGTCGCGAAGGCGATCGACTCCCGGACGAAGGCGATCGTCCTCTCGTCGGTGCTCTGGTCGAGCGGCCAGCGGCTGGACCTACCCGCCCTCTCCGCGATGGCCGCGTCGAGCGGCGCGGTGCTCATCCTCGACGTCATCCACCAGCTCGGGGCGCTCCCCCTCGACGTGCGCGCGATCGCGGCCGACGCCGTCGTCTGCGGCGGCCACAAGTGGCTCAACGCCCCGTTCGGGTGCGGGATCCTCTACGTCCGGAGGTCGTCCCTTCCGAAGTTCCGCCCTTCCCTCTGGGGGTACCTGAACCTCGAGCCCCCCGAGGGGGGGTGGGGAGTCTACTTCTCGACCCCGGACATCTCCCTCATGAGGCGCTACGACTTCGTGAACGAGGCCCGTCGCATGGAGACGGGCGGGACGGCCAACTATCCGGGCGCCTACGGCCTCGCGGCCTCCCTGGCGCTCATCAACGCGACGGGGCCGCGCGCCATCGAGGCGCGCATCCGCTCGCTCTCGGCAAGGCTCATCGACGCGCTCGACGCGGAGAAGTTCCGGCTGGTCTCGCCGCGCGAGGAGAAGGATCGATCGGGGATCGTCGTCTTCACCGCGACGGGCGACGCCCCCCTCGACGGGCGCATCGTCGCGCGGCTCAGGGCGCGGCGGGTCTGCATCTCGCAGCGGTACACGAACCGCGTCGGAGGTCTCCGGGCTTCCGTCCACTTCTTCAACGACGAGGCCGACGTGGACGCGCTCGTCCGCGAGGCGGCGCGGGCGCGGGCGGAGGGCTGACGCGATGGAACGCGACGACATCCTCGATCTCTTCCGCGTCCTGAGCGAGGGGTACCTCGCGGGAGAGATGCAGGCGGCCGTCTACGCCAGGACCGTCGAGGGGCTCATCTCCTCCAATCTCGACACCGTCGGCGACCTCGAGGACGTCAGCGAGCAGCTCGTCGACTTCGGCATGCAGGGGGCCGTCAACCCGGTGGACGAGGACGACCTCAGGGCCGTCGCCCGCCGCCTGGTCGACCTCGCCGCGAAGGAGACTAAGGGACGATAGGATCACCGGTCCGGTGATCCTGGATCTGGAACCTGAGGAACTCGTGGATCGCGCCGAGCGCCTCCCGGTCTGCGGTCCGGATCCTCACGCGGGCCCCGCCGTCCGTCTCCTCGTACGTGTAGGAGATCTTCCCCTTGAGCCTCGCCATCGCCGCCGCGCCGGGAGAATCCTGCGCGTGGACGAGCATGGGGATCGTGAAGTCGCCGTCGCCGAACATCGTCGCGACGTGGCGCAGGTGTTTGCGGATCATGTCGCGACTCAGAGTGTCGTCGGGGCTGTTCGCGCCGACCTCTATCGCGCCGCCGTCCGCCGCCAGCGTGAAGTGGTGCGTCGTCTTCGCGTGATCGAACCCCATGGCCGCGTCCCCGCGCGCGTCCACGCCCGCGGCGCGGGAATCCATCATCGGGCAGGCGTGATCCGCCGTCTCGGGGCCGGAGGCGCCGACGGACGGAGGCGCGGCAAGACACAGGACGGCGGCCACCGCGAGGATCGCGGGGCCGGAGGTGCGGGAAGAGTTCATGGCTTTTCTCCTTTCGATCGAGGGTGTCGCAGGGGAAGGGCGTCGTGGTACGCGGCGGGGAGCTTCGAGAGATCGCGGGCGGCGAGGGCCTCGAGGAGGCCCGCGCGCCGGCCTGGCGCCGTGCCGGCGAGGCGGGCGTCCCAGTCGCCGAGGACCTCGCGCAGGGTTTTTCGCAGCGACCTCAGGTGCCGGATCGTCTCCTCGATCCGCGCGAGCTTCATCCCCGCCTGCTGCCGCACCTGACGGCACGGAGCGTCCCCCGCGCTGCGGCGCCTGAGAATCGCCGCCAGCTCCTCGAGGGTGAAGCCGACGGCGAGCGCCGATCGAATCACGCGCAGGCGTTGGGGCGCGTCCGCCGGGTACGCGCGGTAGTTGTTCCGGAGGCGCTCCGGGGCGGGGAGCACCCCCATCCGCTCGTAGTGGCGGAGCGCGTCGCGGGTCACGCCGCCGATCTTCGCGAGAGCTCCCGAGGTGTAGTGCATGCTCATCTCCCGGATTCTGGACCATGGTGTCGACTCCAGGGTCAAGCGCTTTTTTCGAGCCGACCTGTCAGAATGGCACGCGATGGCTCGACCCGCGAGGCGCTCTCTCATCGTCCTTCTGGCGGCGCTCGCCCTGGCGGCGGCCCTTCCTCTCGGCGCGGCCCCCGAGGACGCCGACGCCGACGCGAAGCTCGCGGCCGACCGGAAGAAGAGCTACGAGTCCTTCCGCGCGCGCTGCGAGGCGCTGATCAACGACCGGAACTACGCGAGCCGCGAGTCCGCCCACTACATCGTCGAGTCCGACGATCCTCGCTTCGATCCGAAAGCGGCGGCCGATCTTCTCGAGTCGTACCAGGGCTGGTTCGACTCGTTCTGGTCCGGAAGGCTCACGCTGCGCCCGCACGCCGACAAGTCGTTCGTCTTTTTCTTCTACTCCTACTACAAGTACAGGCAGCTCCTCGGCGACGCCGAGGCCGCCGGGGAGCTCCGCCCCGTGGGGCACTACATGGGAGGGGTCGACGTCGTCGCCGCGCACACCGACACCGTCGAGCCCGGCGACCTGCCGGACGTCGTCGTTCACGAGGCGACGCACCAGCTCTTCAAGACCCGGCTGTACGGCGAGGAGGCGGAGCCGTCGCCGTGGATCGCGGAGGGGGTCGCGTCGTACTTCGGGTTCACCTGGCGTGACAGGGCGGGTGAGTTCAAGGTCGGCGAGATCGGCGGGAAGGAGGGGGTCGTCCTCTTCCCGAAGCTGAAGTCCCGCCCCACCGCCGCGGAGAAGATGCTCGACGCGTACCAGGCGCGCGTGCGCAAGGATCAGGCCGAGCCGATCGACGAGGTGATCGCGATCCGGAGCGAGTCCGAGTTCTTCATGAACGATCCGATCGACAACTACGCGGCGAGCTGGCTCCTCGTCCACTTCCTGCTCCACGCCGACGGCGGGGCGCACGCGGCCGGGTTCGCGGCCTACCTGAAGCACGAGATCGAGGGGAAGAGCGGGCCTTCGGTCTTCTACGCCGACATCGGGATGGAGCGGCCGGCGCTCGTCGCCGCGTTCAAGGAGTACGCGGGACGGCTGAAGTCCCGCTGAGCGCGACGGCCACGAAGACCCCGGCGAAGATCAGCGCCGCCGCGACCACGAGATGCGGGGTGATCGACTCTCCCAGCACGATCACCGACAGCCCCGCCGCGATCACCGGCTGCACGTAGATGAAGAGCGCGACCTGCGACGAGTCGACCCGCTTGAGGGCCCACGAGTTCAGCATGTACGCGGCGACCGTCGCGAAGAGGATCACGAACGCCGCCCACGCCCACGCCGCCGCGGGCACCGCCGACAGATCCGCCGCGAGGAGATCCCGCCCGCCGAAGACGACGATGCCGATCGCGCCGTACGCGAGGAGGAGCGCCGTGACGACCTGGCTGCTGTACCGCGAGAGGATGGGCTTGCTGATCACCAGGAAGAACGAGTACGAGAGGCCGTTCGCCAGGGTGAGGAGGTCTCCCGTGAAGGCGCCGCCCTGGAGCGACATCCCGGAGTGGACGACGAGATAGAGGGCGCCGCAGAGCGAGAGCGCAATCCCCGCGAGCTTCCCGGGGGTCGGCCGCTCGCGGCGCATCAGGATCGCGATGAGGAGCGTGGCCACCGGAATGGCGGTGTTCAGCACGGTGGAGTGCGACGCGAGCGTGCGCGCGAGCCCCTCGACGAAGCAGACCTGGTTGATCGTGACGCCGAAGAGGGCGTAGAGGGCGATGCGCGCGTGGTCCCTCAGGCTCGTCGGCCACGCCTTCTTCATGAAGGCCGTGACGGCGAGCAGGATGGCCGCCGCGGAGACGATGCGCAGGACGGCCCACGCGGCCGGGGGGATCGACGCGAGGACGATCTTCGCGCCGATGTAGTGGAGGCCGAAGAAGACCTGGACGAGGAGGAGCGCGCCGATCACGAGCGCGCGGGAGGGCCCGCGCGGCGTGGAGGCATCGGCGCGGGAGGACCCGCGCCTCATGGACGCCCGCGCGTCATGGACGAATGATGAGCCCCGGCGCGTCGGTGTCGTCCAACCGGCCCGCCCCCTGGACGCCGGTCTCGCGGACTTTCGACGGATCGAGGATGCGCGACGCGCCTTCCGCCAGCTCCGACGGGGGAGCGGCTCCCTCGGCCTCTCCCTCACCCGGTGCGGCGCCGCGGGCCCCCGCGGCCCGATCCCGAAGCATGGTCGGGAGGAAGGCCCGGAAGACCCACGCCCGCAGGAACGACACCTTCTTCAGATCCACGGGCTCGGGGCTCCGGAGCGCGAGCGCCACGGCGAGCGCGAGCCGCGCCGGCCGCTCCATCCCGCGCCGGTGGAGGACGTACCCCATCTCCTCGAGGCGCCTCGCGAGGATCTCCCTGAGGGGGCTCGCGGCGAAGTCGACGAGGGCGGCGTCGAAGATCGCGGTCGTGCGCTCGGCCGCCGTCTCCTTGCTGAGCACGAGCCCCGAGCGGTTCAGATCCGCGAGAGCCTGCAGGTGCGTGCGGGCCGCCTCCGCGGGGAGGGACCACGTCCCCAGCTCCTTCTCCTTGAACAGCTCGGCCGAGGCATCGAGGAGCTCGGGGTCGGCGAGGGAGCTTGCGGGAACTTCGTCCCAGACGGGGCAGGTCGGCACGGGAAGCGCGGCCGCCGCGGTGATCTCGGATCGGGAGAGGAGGTAGTCGGCGCGCGACCGGCCGGGGCGCGGCGCCGCCTGGCGGAAGGCGGCGTGCATCAGGGCGTCGACGTAGGGCCATGGGGCGGGGGCCGGCGCTCCGGTCCCTTCAGACGCCATCTCCTTGATCGCATCGGTGAGCCTCTGCTTCGTCAGCGTCCCCGCGGAGACGGACAGCATCCCCTCGCGATCGCTGATGACGGTGAAGAGCCCGGTGTACCCCGAGGCGTCCCGCTTCAAGAGCCACGCCATCCGCGCGCCGTCCCCGTCCGGGGCTCCCAGGTACGCCTCGGGCTCGTGCGGCTTCACGCCCAGCGAGAAGACGGCCTTCGGCTCCTCGCGGCGGTTCACCGGGATCCCTTTCTGCTCCAGCTTGAAGAGGGCGCGGCGGATCTCGCGCTTGACGTCCTTGTCCGGGGCCTGCGGCTCCCACGACGCGAGCTTCTCCGCGGTGTCCCTGTCGCCGGTCCTGCCGAGCCACTCCGCGATCAGAAGGTCGCACGCCGGATCCCGCCCGATCAGCGGCGAGAGCGTGAGGACCACCTGATCTCCGGGCGTTCCCGGCGGAAGAGTCCCCTCGTGGATCCCCCACGCGGCGAGAAGCGTGCGTCCCCGATCGAGCGCCTGACGCCTGGGATCTGTCTTGGGCTTCGAGGACGGCTTCGCCATGGGGTCTCCCCGGGGGGTGTCCGACGCGACGTGAACGGAAACGGGGATTCTACTCGGTCTCCCCGTCTAAATCGACAGGTCAGAGGGCCTCGATCCTCGCGAGCGTCAGCTCCGAGAGATCCCCCACGACGAGGTCGGCAGGCTTGAGATCCTCGCGCGGCCGCGAGGTCGCGACGCCGACCGCGTGCATCCAGGCGGCGCGCGCGGCGGCGAGGCCGGCGGGGGAGTCCTCCACGACGAGAAACGACGCGGCGGGCTCGGCCGCGCCGAGCGCGTGGCGCGCGCCGTCCAGAAGCCCCGCGCGCACCAGCGCGGATCGCGCGGCCAGGAAGGGCTCCGGGTCGGGCTTGCCCCGGCTGACGTCCTCGATCGTGACGACGGCGGTGATCGCGTCGCGAACGCCGAGGCGGTAGAGGCCGTCCTCGACCTCGACGCGGATCGCCCCCGACGCGATCGCGATCGGGTAGGCCTCCGCCGCCTCGAGGATGAAGCGGGACGCGCCGGGGACCTCGGGGAGATCGCTCCGCGTCAGGTTCCGGTAGACCAGCGCCTTCAGCGCGAGGATGTGGTCGGCCTCATCGTCGAGTCCCGCGGAGTCGACGCCGGCGCGTCGCAGCGCGTCGCGCGCGACCTCGCGATCGGGGATCCCGAGGTATCGGGTGTAGTACTCCTCGTCGTCGAGAGCGATCCCCGCGTCGCCGAGGACGCGGCGGAACGCCTCCTTGTGCAGCGGCTCGTCGTTCACGACGACGCCGTTGTAGTCGAGGATCAGCGCGCGGATCATGCGGCGCAGCTTACGACACCTTGATTCCCGGCGCGGGCATCCCTAGGATGCGCTCGCCGCCAAGGCAAACGCCCCCGACCCCATGGAGGGATTCATGAAGCTGAAGACGGCACTCACGTTCGGTACGCTCGCACTCATCCTCTTCCTCGCTCCCGCCGCCGCGCACGCCCAGGAGATGGGACTCAAGGGCTGGGGCCCGCGCGTCGGCTTCTCGTCCGGCCCCGACCAGGTGGTCGGCGGCGTGCAGTTCGATCTCGGCGAGTTCGCCCCGCACGTCCGGTTCCAGCCGAGCGCCGAGATCGGGTTCGGCGATCACGTCACGACGGTGCAGTTCAACGCGATGGTCGCCTACTACTTCCCGATCAAGGCGCAGGTCACACCGTACGCGGGGGGTTCGCTCTCCGCGGCCTTCTACGATTTCAACTCGAACTGCGGCGGCTTCGCGCGATCGTTCGGATGCGAGAGCCACGACACGAAGATCGGCCCCGTGGGGGTCGGCGGGATCGAGATGAAGCTCTCCGGGAAGAGGCGGTTCCTCGCGGAGCTGCAGCTCGGGTTCACGGATCTCCCCGACGCCAAGATCGTCGCCGGCTGGAACTTCTAAATCACGGCGACGCCGGGACCTCGACGACGCTCTCGATCCGGTGGAGCCCGGCGGGGCGGAGAGCCCACCCTCCGATCCTTCCGGCGAACCGCCGCCTCAGGTCGTCGAGGTGGAGCGTGTCGACGGCGCCGTGCGTGAGGATGAACCGGAGGGAGGGCGCGGCCCCGCTGCGCGCATCGATCTCGATCGCGGTTCCGGGGATCGCGCGCAGCAGCTCGGCGGCGAGGCCGAGCGGGGAGGCCGACGCCTCCTGCTCCGTCGCCCTCCGGAGTGAGGGATGCGGGAGCCAGATCGAACGCTCCGGGTCGAGGAAGGTGACGCGCGCGTCGCTCGTCCGCGTCTCGACGGCGATCCCCACGCGCCCCGCGACGCCGAAGGCGCGGGCATGCTCGCCGTCGCGGCAGACCACGACGTCGCCGATCTCGATCGTCCGGGGGACGGCCTGGCTCATCCTCGAAAAGCGTAGCACCCGCGGCGCGGCGGGATCTCTGGTATCATCGCGCGTCGCCCTGGAGGCCCCTTGATCGTCTACTCGCACTCGCGCCTCTCGTCCTTCGAGAACTGCCCCCTCCAGTACCGCTACCGGTACATCGACCGGATCCGGACCGGCTTCGAGTCGATCGAGGCCTTCATGGGGAAGCGGGTGCACGAGGTCCTCGAGCACGTCTACGAGGATCTTCCCCGCGCGCGCGCGGAGGGGATGGCGGCGGCGCTCGACCTCTACGAGTCGCTCTGGAGCCGTCACCTCACGCCGGCGGTCAAGGTCGTCCGCCCCGATCTCGACACCGAGTACTACCGCGCCGTCGGCGCGCGCTGCATTGCAGGGTACTGGGAGAAGCACTTCCCCTTCCCCATCGAGCCCGATCGGATCATCGGCGTCGAGCTGAAGGTCGAGATGAACCTCGACGCGGCCGGGAAGTTCAGGATGATGGGGTTCGTCGATCGCGCGCAGCACGCGGAGCCCGGCATCATCGAGATCCACGACTACAAGACCACGGCGACGCTGCCGAAGGAGGGAAGCCTCAGGTACGACCGGCAGCTTCCCCTCTACGAGATCGCGCTGCGGCAGCGCTTCCCCCAGACGAAGGAGGTGCGGCTCATCTGGCACTTCCTCGCCCACCGCGCCGACGCCGTCGAGACGCGCACACCGCAAGATCTCGATCAGGTCAAGCGCAAGTGCATCTCGCTGATCCAGACCGTCGAGGGGGCGCGCGACTTCCCCGCGAAGAAGGGGCCCTTGTGCTCGTGGTGCGATTACCAGGAGATGTGCCCGGAGTGGAAAGGGGTGAAGCCGGTCGCCCCCCCCGCCTTCCCGAACGGGAGGCCCGCGGAGATGGCCGCGCCGCCGCGTCCGGCGCCCATCGCCGCCGCACCGGAGGTGCCGGCCGCCACGCCGGCTGCGGTCCCGCCGGCCGAGCCGAAGCCGCGCGCGAAGCAGTCCTCCGGCCCGCCCGGTCAGCTCCCGCTGTTCTGAAGTCCGCCTACAGCCGGACGACGCGCCCGCTCCGGACGAAGAGGATCTCCGCGCGAACGACCGCGCCCGGGATGGCGCGCTCGATCGCTCCGCGGTAGACGGCGAGCTGCGGCCCGTACGCGCGCGCCGCCTCCGCGGCCGCCTCGTCGCTCTCCGTGCGCGAGGTCTTGTAGTCGGCGACGACAACGCCGCCGTCCGCGTCGCGGTAGACGAGGTCGCAGTAACCGCGCCACACTCCGCCTCCGTTCTTTCCGTCGTCGAACAGCACGGGGATCTCGCGGCCGAGGATTGCGAGGCCTGCGAGTCGGGCAGGGAGCGCGGAGACGAGGAACCCGTCGAGGATCTCCTCCACCTCCTCGACGATCTCGCCGCGGAGAGGCGCGACCTCGAGATCGGCCAAGCGCTCGGCTGCGGCGCGCGCCTCACGCTTCAGCGCGGCGCCCTCCGCAAAGTTCCAGCCCTCGAGCGCGACGTGGACCGCGGACCCCGCACACCGCGCCACGGCGGCGCGCGTCCCGTCGCGACGGCCCCCGGCGGCGCGACCCGTGTCATCGAAGAGGCGGCGCTCGCGATCCTCGTCCTCCCGCGCCTCGCGCTCGCCGGTTGGGCGTCGGAGTGGCGGCGCCGCGCTTCCCGCAGCCGAGGCCGCGACGGCCTGCCAGCCTCGCGCCGCGTCGCCGAAGATCGGATCGAGAGCGACGGGACCGCGACGATCGGAAGGTGCTCCGGACTCCACGATGCGGTGCGTTACCCCTTCGGCGCCCAGAGGGCCCCCGGCGGGGATCCCGTCGCGCAGGTGGTAGCCCAGCGCGGCGAGCGCGTCGCGCCACGGAGCGGCGCCCTTCCCCATCTCGCTGTTCACGAGTATCAGCTTCTCTCTCGCGCGCGTACACGCGACGTAAAGGACGCGCTTCTCCTCGGCCATCTCGTGGCGGCGATCGAGCCCGGCG
Organism: Acidobacteriota bacterium; assembly: GCA_016195325.1. Lineage (NCBI taxonomy): Bacteria > Pseudomonadati > Acidobacteriota > Acidobacteriota bacterium. The sequence goes on along the minus strand of JACPZX010000047.1, from coordinate 23,217 downwards.
AGCTTCGCCCACGCGAGGTTTGTCGAGCCGTCGGTGAGGCGCGCCGCGACGAACCCCGACGCCTCGTGGGGGAGCCATCTGGCCTGCGCCTCCCGACTCCTTCCGCGCTCGTTCCGGGCATGGCCCCGCCCGACGTCGGGGATCACGACGACGGGGTACTCGAGTCCCTTCGCTTTGTGCACCGAGAGCAGGCGCACCGCGTCAACCGTCTCGTCGGCGAGCGGACTCTCTCCCTCGGCTCGATTTCCCAGGGACTCCTCCTCGAGATGGGTCAGCGTCTCCTCGACCGAAAGCCCGCGCCGCGCGAGTTCTTCGGCCTGCGCCCAGGGCAGGCGGCCGCCTTCGAGAGATCGGGTCGATCGAGGCGCCCTCCGGCCGAGGCATACCGCGCCAGCTCGACGTCGGTGACGCCGCCCAGCGGCGACCGCATCACCGCGAGGACCGACGCGCCGTCGTTCGGGTTGACCGCCGCGCGGAGAAACGAGACGAGGTCGCCGATCTCCTGTCTCACATAGAAATCGCGACCGCCTTCGACCACGAACGGAATCCCCGCGTTCCGCATAGCCTGCGTGTACAGCGGGGCCGGTGTCAGCGCGCGGAAGAGAATGGCAATGTCCCGGAAACGGAGCGGAGTGCCCGTGGCCGCTTTCTTCCCCGCGGCCGCCGAGATCCAGGAGGCGATCGCCTGCGCCTCCCCGCGGCGCCGGTCATCGGCGCTCCCCTCCACAGGAACCGACCAGATCTCAACGCAGGGATCGCCGCCGGCCGTCTCGTCTTCGCGGGCCGACTCGATCGGCTCGTACTCCGGCTCGTACGCTTCCTCGCCGCCCGCCCGTGGGCCGATCCACTCCGAGAAAATCCGGTTGACGGGATCCAGGATCGCGGCCGGGCTTCGGTACGAGACGGAAAGCGAGAGCCGTTCGCCGCCGCACTCAATCACGCGTCCCACGGCGCGCTGGAATGCCTCGATGTCCGCTCCGCGGAAGCGGTAAATCGACTGCTTCGGATCGCCGACGATGAAAAGACGGCCAGGGGCGAGGCGCGCCGCGTACGCGTCGCGTGCCGCTGTTGACTCCTCCTCGCACAGGAAAAAGAGAATCTCGTACTGGAGCGGGTCCGTGTCCTGGAACTCGTCGACGAGAATCGTCCTCCACCGCGCGGCAAGCGCGCGTCGGACGGGGACGTTTTCCGCGATGAGGTTCCGCGCGAGCCGGAGGAGGGCATCGTACGTCACGAGCCCCGTGGCGAGAAGACGTTCGCGAGCGCGCGCGGCGAGCGGCGCGGCCGCCTCGAGGAGGAGCGCGACGCGCGGTTCGTCGATTCTCGCCAGCAGGGCGACCAGTGCCTCGCCGCGCCGCTTGATGTCCGACGCCTCGGCCGCCTCGGCCGGATCGAGCTTCGCTCCGGGCTCTATTTTCTTCTTCTTCAGATAGTCGTCGAGGGAGAGAGGCGACGTGACCAGCCGCATCTCCTCGGGGCCGCGCTTCAGGAAGGCGTTGAGCAGGTCGGCCGTCGCCGAGAGGAAGTCCTTCATGTTTCGGTTCATCGGCGCCGCTTTCGCCACGAATTGGAGGGCGCGATCGCGGATCGCGCCCGCTTCGTCGCCGAACAAGTCGCGGAGCGGCGCGGGGACGGGCGGGCCGAGCGGCATAGCTGGGAGCGCGAACGAGGCGAGAGATCTGGCGAGGGAGCGGACGGAGTCGAGGGCTCCGGGAAGAAGGAGAGCCCTCCGCCAGAGATCGGCGCGCCGGCTTTCCATCCGGAGCTCTTCGAGTAGGAACGATTCCCATTCTTCTTCGAAGATCTGATCCGACGACGCGCCCTCGTCGATCTGAAATGAGGGATCAACCCCTGCCTCGCGCGGGTGGCGCCTAAGGATCTCCGTGCAGAATGCGTGAATCGTCGAGACCGTCGCGCCGTCGAGCTCGGCAAGAGCGGCGCGCGCTCGTGAATCGATCGACGCCGCGGCTACCCCCGCCTCGCCGCGAAGCCAAGCCCACGCTCGTTGAGCCTCGGTCCGCTTGGCCGGGGCGGAGGGGAGCGGCTCTCCTGCGGCGCCGAGCGCGCGCAGCTCGTCGAGGGCTGACGCGAGACGCTGGCGCAGCTCGGCAGCCGCCTTGTCGGTGAAGGTGATCAGGGCGAGCGAATCGACGGGCTGAGCCAACGGACCTGCCAAGAGATTCAGCGTTCGCTCCACGAGGAGCGCGGTCTTTCCCGTGCCCGCCCCCGCGGTGACGACCAGGTTCCGATCGAGGACGGTCGCCGCGCGCCGGCTCACGAATCCTCCTCGGCGTCGCCGACGTCGGCGAGGAGCGGCTTTTGCGTGCTCTTGCCGCGGAGCCTGTAGAAGTCTGCCGCGCCGGGGGCGGCCCGGAGCCGCGCGACCGTCGGGGCGTGCGATTTCCTGCACGCCCGCGTGTAGGGGCAGTAGCGGCAGCGATCGCTCTTATCGAGAGGGAAATTCCCGGAGGCCGCGAGGCGCGCCAGGACGCCGATCGTCTCAAGGACCCCGGCGCGGCCCGCGGCGAATTTCTTGGGGTCGAGAGGCGCCCGCGCGGGATAGCCAGCGGCGACGTCCGCCGCCGGCGCGTCGATTCCTTCCGCGTGCCCCGGACCGATTCCGATCACCTCCGCCCGCACCTCCGCGCGATCGGCGAAGGCGGCGCCCTCTGATTCCGCGGCGAGGGCATAGAGCGCAATCTGGAGGCGAGTACCCTTCAGAACGTCGCGCATCTCGACCAGCGGCTCCAGGTTCCGTCCGGTCTTGTAATCGGCAACGACGATCTCCCCGGTGCCCCGGCGCGTCGCGCGATCGACGCGCCCCTGGATCTCGACGCGCGGTCCGCCGCTCGGCGTGGGGAGGAGCACCTTCACCGCGCGCTCGACGCCGACGATCGCGCCGCCGTCGCGCGCGAGCGAGGGCGCGTCGAAGAGGACAAACGTCTCCAGGGCGTTTCTCCAGAGCTTCGACGTCTCGCTCCAGAGAAGCGGAACGCGCGCATGCATCCTCTCGGCGATGTCGGAGGTGTGTTTCGGCCAAGCGGCGCGCAGGAGATCGAGCGCCCGCGACGCCGCCTTCGCCGGATCCGCGCCGGGGCCGAAGAGCTCCGGCGCGCGTTCGAGCGCCGAGTAGACCTCCGCGAGCACGGCGTGGACGGCGAGCCCCATCTCGCGCGCGTCGAGCTCGTGCGGCTCCGTTATCGCCCCCATCTCCTCGACGCGAAGGTGGTACCTGAAGAAATACTGCTGCGGGCAGGCGCCGAGCGCCTCGAGACGCGACGGCGACCAGACGTCGGGGGGCGGAGCGGCATCGCCCACGGCGCCGTCGTAGTCGAGTCGGGCCGGGGCGAGCTCGTCGATTGCGTCGAGCATCTCGAGCCCGGCGGCGAGCGCCTCCTCCGTTCCCGCGACGGACGCCGACTCGGGTGGGAAGTCGGCGACGGCTCGCCGCACGTGGGCCGGCGACGGGAGGGAGAGCGCGGATCCGAGGCGCGCCTCGCGCGTGGGCAGCATCCGGAACCGCGCGGCGGCGTCGCGCGCGGCGTCGAGGGGGTGCGCTCCGACGCGCGTCGCGACGGCCTCAATCGCTTCGAGGCGCGGGCCGCCTAGGGTGACGCGCGCGATCTCGCGGAGGGCGAGGCTGACGGCCTTGGCTCTTCCGTTCGCGTCGGCGCGTTGCCACGAGACGACGAGTTTACGGCGCGCGGCGCCGAGAAGGTGCGCGAGAAGGAGGTGCTCCTCCTCGCGTGCCGCTCCCCGGATCGTGAGGGGGGCGGCTAGCGACTCGGCCAACGTGCGCCGGTCCTCGTCCCTGAGGAAGGGATCCTCGCCTGTCCGGCGCGGGACGATATCCCCGTTGAAGCCGATGAGAAAAACGGCGTCGAAGGCGAGGCCGCGCGCGCGGAGCGCGTCGAGGATCTTCACTCCACCCTCCGTTACTCCCGGAGCGGGCACGCGCGCCTCGCGGATCGCGCGCTCGAAGCGTGCCGGCGCCGACGTCACGGTGAACGTCGCGCCGGCGACGTCGAGATCCTTCATCTCGCCGAGGACCCCCCGGATCGCGACGACTCCGGGGGCCGGCGTCGCGTCGCCCCCGTCCTCTGCGAATCCTGTGAGGCGCGCCACGAGCGTCTCCCGCACGCGTTCAGACCATTCGGCCCACGACGCGGCGCGCGAAGCGAGATCGAAAGCGTCGGCAATCGACTGAACCTCGGCGGCAAGCGAGGCTGCCTCCGAGCGGGATCGATCTGCGATTTCCGCGGCGAGGGCTTTCGCGGCGTCGTCGGCGTGTTCGGGCGCCGGGCCCTTCCATCGTGCCATCCATCGGGGGAGATCCTGCGTCCATGAGCGCAACCCGCGAGTGACGCGGCACATGCGGCTCAGCTTCTCCCAGGCGTGCGCCGACCCGGCCGCCCGGGGCTCGGAACACCTCCAGAGGCCGCTGCGGAAGAGATCGAGGAGCGGTTGGCGCTCGAAGTCGCCGGCGGCGGCGCGCACGAGGTGGAGCGCCGCGAGGGCGTGCGGCTCGCGAAGCGCGCTGACCGTCGCGGCCGTCGTGAATGGGACTCCCCGATCGCCGAACGCCGGGCGGAGGAGCGGCGCGTACGGTTCGAGCGTCCGTGCGATGACGGCGACCCGCTGGAGCGGAACCCCTTCGTCCCGGTGCAGCGCGAGGATCCGGAGGGCGACCTCGCCGAGCTCGGCGGCCGGGCCCTGCGCGTGGAAGTACTCGATCGATGGCCCCGGCGGGAGCGCCGGGGGGGCGGCTTCGTGGTCGTAGAGAGCGGGCAGCCGCGCCGCGAGGAGGCGCGCGTCGCGCGTCCCACGTGAGTCTGAATTCTGAAAGGCCGGCTCGATCGGCGTCACTGTCGCCCCGAGGGCGAGCGGGAGCCGGCGCCGCGCGTGCTCGAAGGCGGGCGATGTCGGATGCCACGGAAGGAGGAAGACGAGAGGCGTTCCCGATTCCCCGATCTCCCGCATGAGCGCGAGGTTTGCGCCGATCAGTTCGTAGGCGCCGTAGTGGACGACGAGGCGGTAGCGCCTCGCGTGCGCCGCGACGTGCGGCCGCGCGGCGCCGAGCGATCCGGCGCGGTCGGAGAGCCCCCTCGGCAGGAGCTCGTCGAGGCGCGCAGCATAGGCCTTGTGAACGCGCAGGAGATCGATCGCGCGGGGGGACAGCGACTCGACGGCCGCCGCGCGCGCCGCGTCGACCCCCGCTTCGCGGAGCTCGTTGAGGGTCGTCAGGATCGCCGCGGCGCTCCCGGGTCGGGAAGTGACGTACGCGGCGAGGCCCCCGCCCGCGGCCGCGATCGCCTCGGCCGCGATCGCCTCGCGGACCCGCGGCGAGAGGCGCCTCGGGATCGCCGCCCCGGCCCGGCGCGCCGCCTCCCGCGCGAAGACCTCGTGCGTCATGACGTCAACCGCGAGGAGCGCGCCGAGCGATCGCCCGAGCGCGATCTGGACGTGATCGCGCAGATCGTCGTTGGGGACGAGGACGGCGACGGGGGCGAAGGGGCCGGCGGGATCCCGCGCCTTCACCTCGCGGATCAGCTCCGCGAGCCGGGCCTCGAGGACCGCGAAATCGTGATGCCCGGCGAGAGACGGCATCGGCACCTCAGCTCGAGACGGCGATCCCCTCGACCTGCACCCGCGCGTCGTTGAAGCAGGCGCCGGCGCCCAGGTCGGTCAGCGTGTCGGGGGCGAGGGCGTTCGCGGTGCGCCCGTTCAGCGTGTTGTGGCTCCAGATCCCCTTCGCGAGCGAGACGACGCCTTCGGGGATCTCCGGGTTGATCCGCGCGAGGCACCGGACCTCGCCGAAGGAGTTGTGCGCGCGCACGGCGTCGCCGTCCTTCACGCCGCGCGCCTTCGCGTCGGCCGGGTTCATCTCGATCGGCACCTGCTCGAGATGGAGCTGTCCGAGGCTCGAGTTGATCGTGCGCTCCGTCGCGGGAGAGATGAGCGCGAGCGGAAACTCCGCGGTCGCCGGATCCTCCTGGAAGCCGTAGAGCCCCTTCGGCGCCTGCGCGTCGAGGTCGGCGGGGAAGAGATGAACCTTGAGGTCCGGCGTGCGCGGGAAGACGTCAACGAACTGGATCGGCGTTCCCCCTTCGGACGGCGCGGTGATCCGCCTCTCCTCGAGATCCCGCTTCCACCTCGCCGAGTCGGGGCCGGCGCCGAGCGCCGCGTCGCGGATCTCGTCGCCGGTCTCGGGATCCCCGGCCTTCGAGACGCCGGTGAGGCGGCAGAGCGCGGCGAAGACCTCGTGGTTCGGGCGTGACTCGCCGACAGGCTCGATGACCGCTCTCGACTCCTGCAGGACCATCGAGCCGTACCCCCGCGAGACCTCGTGCCTCTCGAGGAACGACGGCGCGGGGAGGATGACGTCGGCGTAGCGCGCCGTGTCCGTCAACACCTGGTCGAAGACGACGGTGAAGAGATCCTCGCGCGAGAGCCCCGCGCGGATCTTCTCCTGCGCCGGCGACGTCATGAGGGCGTTCGAGTTGTAGACGAAGAGGCAGGCGACGGGGGGCTTCCGCTCGTGCAGGAGCGTCTCGCCGAGGAGGTTCATGTTGATCTCGCGCGTCGCGACGGGGGGCTCGTTGACCGCCGCCTCGGAATCGATCGCCCAGATCCCCGAGTTGCTCATCGTGTAGCCCCCCCCGCGGACGCCGAACTTCCCGGCGACGGCCGGAAGCGCGAGGATCGAGGCGAGAGCGGAGCCGCCGTTCCGGTTCCTCTCCGGCCCCCACCCCGCGCGGATCACGGCGGGGGAGGCGTCGGCGTAGAGGCTCGCGAAGCGCTCGAGCGCGGAGGCCTCGACTCCGGCGAGGGACGCCGCGCGCTCGAAGGTCCATCCTTCGGCGCGGCGCCTGAGCTCCTCGACGCCGGTGGCGTGCCGCGCCAGAAAGTCGGTCGCGGCGCGCCCGGCCGAGAAGAGCCAGTGGATGAGGCTGAGGGCGACGGCGAGATCGCTCCCGGGACGGACGGCGAGGTGCATGTCGGCGCGGGCGGCGAGGCGCGTGCGCCGCGGGTCGATGACGACGAGCGTCGCCCCTTTCCGCGTCGCCGCCTGGATGTGCGGGATCAGGTGAATCCCCGACGCCTGCGGGTTGAACCCCCACAGGACGACCAGCTTCGCCTTCCCGTAGTCCTCGATCGCGACGCCGGCCATCTTTCCGTAGAGCCCCGCGGCCGCCGCCTTCGACGGGGCGGCGCAGACGGTCCGCGCCAGGCGCGACGCGCCGAGCCGTCGGAAGAGCCTGAGATCCGTGGCGTCCTGCGACAGGAAGCCGTTCGAGCCGCCGTAGCAGTAGGGGAGGATCGACTCGCCGCCCTGCTCGCGCTGCGCCCGGAGAAGGCGATCGGCCACGAGCCCCAGCGCCTCGTCCCACGAGACGCGCTCGAAGGTCCCGTCTCCCTTCGCGCCGCGCCTCACGGCCGGGTGGAGGATTCTCTGCGGGCCGTAGAGGTGGTCCGCGAACCCCCGGACCTTCTGGCAGATGTAGCCGTCCGTGATCGGGTTGTCGCTGTTGCCGTCGATCGTGACGACGCGCCCGTTCTCGACCTTCACGTCGAGGCTGCACGCATCGGGGCAGTCGAGCGGGCACGCGGACTTCAGCACGGGCATGGCGATCTCCTCACCTAGGGCTTCGGCGCTCCCGGCCCCTCGAGCACCTTGACGGTCGTCTCCGAGGTCGCATCCCCCGCCTTGATCGAGATCTTGTAGTCCCCCGCGGGGACGAACTGGGTCTGGCCGAGCGCGTTCTCGTCGGAGAGCTTGAAGAGGTGCTTGCGATCGGCCTGGAGGTCCCACACGACGCGGTTGAGGCCGCGGTAGCCGGGCCCGTCGAGCTTGCGGATCACGGCTCCCGAGGGGTCGGTGATCGTGAGGGAGACCGACTCGCCGACGCCGTCACGGAGCCAGTAGTTGATCGCCGCGCCCATCGCCGGATTCTTCGCGCGGAAGATCGCGTGCCCCGCGCCGTAGTCGCGGAACGAGTAGAGCCTCGGCTTCGCGTCGCGCGGCGCGAGGAGGGCGACCGGCCTGTTGCGCACCTCCTGCGTGAGCTGGCCGAACATCGAGGCGTCGTCGAGGATGTAGATGCTGCGGCCGTGCGTCGCCGCGACGAGGTCCTTCTCGCGCGGGTGCATCACGACGTCGTCCACGGGAGCGGGGGGGAGCGACGTTCCGTTCAGCTTCACCCAGGCCTTCCCGCGCGTGAGCGTGACGTAGAGGCCGAACTCGGTGCCGGCGTAGAGGACGTCGCGGCTCGCGAGGTCCTCGGAGATGACTTGAACCGGGCCGCCCGCGGGGAGATCGCCCGTGATGTCCGTCCAGCTCTTCCCGAGATCGGCCGTCATGAGGACGAGCGGCTTGACGTTGTCGCTCCTGTGGCCGTCCACCGCGAGGTATGCCGTGCGCGCGTCGTGCCGCGAGGGGGCGATGCGCGAGACGTAGAGGCCCCCCACCGCGGCGGGGGTCACCTCCGTCCACTGCTTGCCGTCGTCCTCGGTGACGTGCACGCGCCCGTCGTCGGTCCCGGCCCAGAGCCACCCCTTCTGAAGCGTCGATTCCGCCAGGGAGACCACCGTGCCGTGCGTCTCGGCGGCCGAACCGACCGTCGCCTTCTTGTCCGTCTCGTTCCTCGAGAGGTCGCCGCTGATCTCGGCCCAGAGGTCGCCGCGCTGCGTCAGCTTGAAGACCTTGTTGCCGCCGAGGTACAGGACGCTCGGATCGTGCGGCGAGACGAAGAACGGCGCGTTCCAGTTGAACCGGTAGCGCTCCTGCCCTTCGCGGGGGCTTGGCTGGAGCTGGCGCATGACTTTGTTGTCGAGGCGGACCCTCGCGATGTCGGCCCCCTGGCCCGTGGCGTAGACGACGTTGCGATCGGTCGGATCGAAGGCGACGGTGAAGCCGTCGCTCCCGTAGACCATCTCCCAGTCCGAGTTCAGGATGCCGTCGCGGTTCGAGTCCTCGGTGAGCATGAGAGTCTGCGACGGGCCCATCCACGAGCCGTTGTCCTGGAGCCCGCCCGCGACGCGGTAGGGGTCGCTCATGTCCACGGCCACGCGGTAGAACTGGCCGGCGGCGACGTTGACGAGATGGTCCCACGTCGCGGCCCGGTCGTGCGAGAGGTAGATGCCGCCGTCGTTGCCGACGAGAATCTGGCTCGAGTCGACCGGGTTCACGACGATGGCGTGGAAGTCGACGTGGACGTTCTCGCTCCCCGAGCGCCGGAAGGTCTTTCCCGCGTCGTCCGAGATCGCGAGATCCCACCCCGGCATGTAGACGCGCTTCTCGTCGTTCGGGTCCACCGCGATGCGCGAGAAGTAGAAGGGGCGGAAGTTCAGATCGTTGACGCGCCGCCACGTCTCGCCCCGATCGTCGGAGCGGAAGAGGCCGCCGCTGCGCGAGTGATCGTCGTCGAGGCCGTTCCCCCCGGAGTCGCTCTCCACGACGGCGTAGAGCGTGCGCGGATCCTTCGGGAAGACGGTGAGCCCGATGCGGCCGGTGCGCGATGGAAGGCCGCTCGTCAGCTTCTTGAAGCTCTTTCCCGCGTCGTCCGACCGGAAGATGCCGCCCGCCTCGCCGAGGCCGCTGAAGCTCCACGCCGTGCGGCGCCGCGCGTAGAGGCCGGCGTAGACCGTGTCGGGGGACTTCGGATCGAGCACGACGTCGCACGCGCCGACCCTGTCGTCGACCTTGAGGATCTGCTGCCAGCTCTTCCCGCCGTCCGACGTCTTGTAGACCCCCCGCTCCGGGTTCGCTCCCCAGAGCCGGCCGAGCGCCGCGACGTAGAGAATGTCGGGGTTTCTCGGGTCGACCGCGATGCGCGGGATGTCCTGCGTCTCGGCGAGGCCCAGGTACTTGAAGGTCGCGCCGGCGTCGGTCGAGCGGTAGACGCCCCCTCCCCACGACGACGAGTTGCGCCCGTTCCCCTCGCCCGTGCCGACCCACACGATCTTCCCCTTGCCGCGATCGGCGACATCCTTGTTGGCGTCGGCCGGCGCCTTCTCGTCGGCCCACCCCGGCCAGTCGGCGGGGGCGTCGGCGACGGCGAGGGCCCCGATCGAGAAGGCGGGGTACTTGTCGAAGACCGGCGTGAACGTCACGCCCATGTTCTCGGTCTTGAAGACGCCGCCGATCGCGTAGCCGACGTAGAAGCTCTTGAGGCTCCCCGGGATGAGGGCGATAGCGGAGACGCGCCCCCCCATGTTGGCCGGGCCGATGCTGCGCCACGCGAGCCCCTTGACGTCGTCGGCGGTGAAGCCGCGATCGGCCACCGGGGAGCCCGAGGGCGCCGGCGGCGTCGCGGCCGCTGTCGCCGCCGGCTTCTTCTCCGCGGCGGGAACGAGTCCGGCGCCGACCGCCAGGACGAGCGCGGCGATCGCGAGGCGTGGGAGGGGGGATCGGCGGGAGCGGGAGTCGATCATGAGGGGGGTGGCCTCCGGGGGGTTGAATGAGGGGCGATTCTATCCGCGCCGCCGGGCACCTCACAAGCGGCGGGCGGCTCGGCTTGAGGCGTGCGCGAGGCTTGCGGTAGCTTACGCCCGATGAGAGAGGATCTTGCGCGCCGCACCATGGCCGAGTACGTCGTCGTCGGCGCCGGCATCATGGGGCTCTCCACCGCGCGGGAGCTCAGAGAGCGCGGTCACGACGTCGCGCTCGTCGACGCCTTCGGGCCCGGGAATCCGCGCGCGACCTCCTCGGACGAGAACCGCGTGATCCGCTGCGGCTACGGTGGGGCGGACCTCTACTCGAAGTGGGCGAAGCGCTCCCTGGCGATGTGGGCGAGCTGGCAGCTGCGGTGGGACGAGCAGGTCCTCTACGCGTGCGGCGTCCTGTGGCTCGTGATGTCGGACGAGGCGTACGGGATGTCGATCGTCGCCGACCTCACGCGCAACCGCGTTCCCTTCGACGTGCTCGACGCCCGCGCTTTGAAGCGCCGCTACCCTCAGATCGATCCGCGCGGCGTGAAGTGGTCGATCCTCGAGACCGGCTCCGGCACGCTCCTCGCGCGGAAGTCCTGCCTCGCCATCGCGCGCGAGTTCGAGCTCTCCGGGGGGCGCGTCGTGCGCGCGGAGGTGCGGCCCGGGGGCGCGGTCGGGCGTCGTCTGAAGAACGTCGTGTCCGGGTCCTCGACGATCTCCGGCCGCGCCTTCGTCTTCGCGTGTGGCCCGTGGCTCCCGCGCCTCTTCCCGGCGCTTCTGAAGCGGAAGATCGCGGTGACGCGGAAGGACGTCTTCTACTTCGGCACGCCCCCCGGCGACGAGCGCTTCGACGTCTCGCGGCTTCCGGTGTGGCTCGAGCTGGGGACGAAGTGCTACGGGATTCCGTCGGTCGACGGCCGGGGGTTCAAGGCGACCGCCGATCTTCCGGGGCGCGCGGTGGACCCTTCGACGATGAGCCGCACGCCGTCGGCGGCGATCCTGAAGGTGACGCGCGCGTGCCTGAAGCGGAGATTCCCCGGCATGGCCGCGGCTCCGGTCGTCGAAAGCCGCGTCTGCCAGTACGAGGCGACGAAGGACGATCAGATGATCTTCGACCGCCACCCCGACTTCGAAAACGTCTGGATCGTCGGCGGGGGGTCGGGACACTGCTTCAAGCACGGGCCGGTGATCGGCGAGCTCGTCGCCGACGTCGTGGCGGGGCCGCCGTCCGCGGTGGATCTCATCCCGGAGCCGCTCCGCCTCTCGCACGTTCCGGCCGGCCGGAGCTTCTAGCCGCGCCTCTCAGTCCCAGCCCTTCGCCGCCAAGAGCGCCGCCACGCGATCCCGGATTGCCTCCCGGATCTGCCGCACGCGCTCGGGCGGCTGACCCTTCGGGTCGGGGAGCGGCCAGTCCTGTCGCTCGACTCCTGGGACGACCGGACACTCCTCGCCGCATCCCATCGTGACCAGCAACTGGACCGACCGGGCGAGCTCCGGTGTGAGCAGGCGCGGCGTCCCATTCGAGAGATCCATCCCTGCTTCGCGCATCACGTCCACGACGACGGGGTGAATCCCTGCCGCCGGCTCCGTTCCCGCGGAGAGCGCCTCCGCGACGGTTGGTCGGACCAGCTGATTGAACAGCGCGGCCGCCATCTGCGATCGGCCGGCGTTGTGGACACATGCGAAGAGCACTCTGACCAGTTTTCGGCTCATGGGCAGGAGTCCGGGCCGCGCGCCTTCAGGAGGCGGGCGAGATCCTCGCGGGAGATGTGGCCCCTCGAGAACGATCGGACGAGGAGCTTGAGCTGCCGGCTGCAGCGCGGGTCGTTCTGCTTCGCGAGACGGTAGTGAACCCAGGAGCCGGAGCGTCGAGTCCCGACGACGCCGGCGGCTCGAAGGACTCCCAACTGGCGCGACACGTTGGTTTGAGGCAGGGCCAGCGCCTCCTGGAAGTGGCAGACGCAGAGCTCGCCGTGCGAGAGGAGGGCGACGATCCGAAGCCTCGTCTCGTCCCCGAGGGCCTTGAACAGTCGGACCACGGGGGCGACGTCCGAAGCGAGTGTCGAGCGCATGACGAGATGAGGATATGCGGTTATACTCATGTCGTCAACCCTGCGAAACGACGCGATCGGCGAGGAGGTCACGAGTGGAAGCCAGACGCCTGGGTTTCTTCGAGCGGTATCTGACGCTCTGGGTCGGGCTCTGCATGGTCGCCGGGATTCTACTGGGGAAGACGCTCCCCGGCGTGACGTCGGCGATTCGCGGGTTCGAAGTCGGCGCCACGAGCCACATCAACATCGCGATGGCGGCGCTCATCTGGCTGATGATCTACCCGATGATGCTGAAGATCGACCTCGGCAGCCTCGCCGGCGTGACGCGAAGGCCCGGCGGCCTTGTCATCACGCTGATCGTGAACTGGCTCGTGAAGCCGTTCTCGATGGCGCTCCTCGGCTGGATCTTCTTCAAGCACCTCTTCCTGCCCCTCATCGGCCCCGAGCTGGCGGACCAGTACGTGGCCGGCGTCATCATCCTCGCGGCCGCCCCGTGCACGGCGATGGTCTTCGTCTGGTCGTACCTGACGGAAGGGGATCCCGCGTACACCCTCGTGCAGGTCTCGCTGAACGACCTCGTGATGCTGGTCCTGTTCGCACCGATTGTCGGTTTCCTCGTTCGGGGCGCGAGCAATCTTCAGGTGCCGTTCCAGGTGCTCCTCGACAGCGTCGTCGCGTTCATCGTGATCCCGCTGGCGATGGGGAGCCTCAGCCGTTGGGCGCTGATCCGGCTCAAGGGCCGGGTGTGGCTCGAGGAAAGCTTCCTGCCGCGATTCCATCCCGTGACGACGCTCGCGCTCCTCGCGACGCTCGTCCTGATCTTCGCGTTCCAGTCCGACAACCTGACGGGCAGGACCTTTGACGTCGTCCTGATTGCCGTCCCGATTCTGCTCCAGGTCTACTTCAACGCCGCGCTGGCGTACGGCCTCATGGCGGCCTTCCGGATCCGCCACGACATCGCCGCCCCGGGTGCGCTCATCGGCGCCAGCAACTTCTTCGAGCTGGCCGTCGCCGTGGCCATCACGCTCTTCGGCCCCTCCTCGGGAGCCGCGCTGGCCACCGTCGTGGGGGTGCTCGTCGAAGTGCCGGTGATGCTCTCCGTGTGCGCCGCGTGCAACCGGACGCGGCACTGGTTTCCGGCGAGTGCCCAAGTGCGCCCGGTGGCGCGCGCATCTCCGCGTTGATAGTCGGCAGGATGGGACGCACTGGTTGAGGAGGCGCGGGGCGTGAGTATTAAGATGATGGGTGGTGGATCGACCGTATCTGCTTGTTTTTGTTCGTATTATCCTGAGACTTGTTCCACCCTCCTAGGACGGGGCGCCGGGCGGGCGCTTTCGCCAAAAATATCTGTTGCGCTTCGCGCCAGGCTGCGGTATAAATGAGGGCGCGCTGTCGCTGTGTGCGGCGCGGCAACCCGATATCAGGTGATGTCCCTAGCGACCCCGCAGGCCAAACGGTAAGACGTTGAGGCGTGTCGCGGTTGATGAACCGGAGGCCAGAGATGACGACCGAGAGAGCTGAGTACACCGCTCCGACGATCACGACCCTTTCAGAAACCGAGGTTCTCGACAAGGTCGGGCCGGCTCAGGCGTACACCGGCAACCTGCCCTTCGGCTTCTAGTCACACCGCTCCAGGCTCCAGTTCATCCCGCAATTCATCTCAGGGACCCGTTCATCGGGTCCCTTTGTGTTTTCGGGGACTTCCGGCCGATCGTCCTTGCGAGCCGGGCGTTTCTCGCCGTATATTCTGACCCGTCTCGAGGGGCTGTCCCCCCCTTTCATCTTCTGCCAGCGAACTCATTCCCTGCCGGATAGGAGAATGGCCTCATGAAGGTTGCCTTCCCGAAGAACTCCGTCGTCATCGGAGTCACCGCGGCTCTCGTCGCGGTTTCCTTCGCCGTATTCGCGAATACCGACCCCAAGAGCCCCACCGGAGGCATCAAGACGCCGCCCGCGCTCACCGTCGGCGGCCTCGCGAAGAGCCTCGTCTCGGAGATTTCCGTGAACGCCCCGGCCGGAGGGTTTGACGAGGTGAACTCCCTGGGAATCCTGCACGCCGTCGGCTACAAGCCGGCGCACCCGTCCAGCAGCCCGGCGACCGTCGGCGATCTTCAGGCGATGCTCTCGGTCTTCGGCGTCAACGCGACCAGCCAGAGCCCTGAGGATTCGCTCTCGCCGGAGCGCCTCGGGATGACGCTGACCGCGATGCGCTCAACCCTCCCCCGGTTCCGGATTCCCGTCGCGGACGACGACTCGCCGATCGCGCGGGATGACAACCCCGACAAGCCCGGCCCCTGCCAGATCGCGATGATGGCGTGCAGGAACAAGTGCCAGGAAGCGTCCCCGTCGGGAACCGGCGAGGACGGCATCAGCGGCTGCGTCCAGAGATGTCAGGATCAGTTCCGGCAGTGCCAGAACCGGATCGGGTCTCAGGTCGGCCGCCGCCACTGACCCCGGCGGATCAGAGGAGCGCCGCCCTCAGCCCCACGACCAGCGTCGACACGGGAGACGACTGCACGATCTGATCCGTGATGTCGTCGTACACCGTGTCGAAGTCCTCGGCGCGGTGCGTTCCCACGACGAGAAGATCGGCGCCCGAGCCCTTCGCCTCCTCGACGATCTCCCCGGCGATCAGCCCCTGCCGCACCCTCACCGCCGCGCGCGCGCCCATCCTCTCCGCCAGCTCTCCCGCGACTCGGAGATGTCCTGCGAGGGGATGATCCGTCTCGAGGAGCGCGTCCGGATCGCCGCCGAAGGGCTCCCTTCCCGCGAGATCGACGCTCACCTGGGAGAGAACCGTGAGCAGCGTGAGCTCGGCCCCGAAGAGCCCGGCGAGCTGGGCGGCGACCGTCACGTTGGTGAGCGAGTGCCTCGATCCGGAGACGCACACGAGGATCTTCTTCGGAGGAGCGGCGCCCACGCCCCGGACGACGAGCACCGAGGTGCTCACGCGCCGGACCACGTGCGCCACCATCGATCCGTAGAAGAGCCGGATGAACCCCTTGCGCCCGGCCGGCGCGAGGACGACCAGGCTGTAGTCCCCTTCGGCGGCCTGCGCCGCGATCACCTCCTCGGGGGATCCTCCCGGGGACGTGAGCCGTCTCGGCGGCGCGCCGGTCGCGGGCGCCAGCCCCTCGGCCAGAATGCGGGCCGCCTCGATCTCGGCGGGGGAGGCTTCGGCCATGACCTGGACGACGGCCTCACCGGGAATCTTGCCGGTGAGGGCCGAGACCCACGAGACCACCTGGCGGGCCCTGTCCGGGCGGTTCGCGTACACGAGAGCTCTCAAGCGCGTCATCTCCGTCCTGCCCGTCACATCAGCAGGAAGATCAAGGGCATCGCCATCGTGATCGAGAGAAAAACCAGGAACGCCGTCCGGTTGCCGGTGATGCGCTCGAGGATCGACTCGAGCGCGCGGCTGTAGGGACGGTAGAACAGGAAGACGACCAGCAACGAAATCGTCCCGACGCTCAGCATCTCGGCCAGGACGACGGTGAAGGCGCGCGGCTCGCCGACCAGCAGGGACGCGAAGAGCGTGTCGATGAACGTCGAGATGTTCGCGCCCATCACGTACGGGATCACGTTCTCGCGCCGCACGTATCCCTTGGCCGAGAGGGGGACGAGGATCCCGACGCTGACCGAGACCGACAGCGTCACGCACGTGATGGCGACGCCGAGCAGGAACATCACCTTGGGCCGGTAGACGATGTCGGCGATCCGCTTGAACCGACCGTGCTGCGGATTGATCTCCGGGAGCGCCATGTCGAACGTCTTGAACGCCCCCAGCAGGAGCGCGACCCCCGCGATGAAGAGGACGGTCGGGTGGAGCCACGCGGCGAAGAGGGCGACGATGGGCTTCACCGTGACGTCGAGGAACGAGACGAACGCGCCGGGAGCCTGGAACCTGAACCGGTCGAGCGAGCCGGTGACGAGCATGAGATAGCCGCCGATCGTCGCCGGAGCGTAGATGGTCCACGTCGTGAGGAGGGCGAGGACTCCCGTCGCCACGGTGATGATCTTCCTCTGGCCGCGCAGGTAGTGGATGGCGCCCACGAGCAGCACGACGAACGACGCGCCGAAGCGCGAGCCGGCGATCATGCCCAGAGCCTCGACGTCGTTGATCGTCCCGGCGCCGTAGAGGCTGAGGGCGACGGCGGCGATCGGCGACCCCGAGAGAACCGCGTACGCCATGATCCAGCCGAGCCCGAAGAGGTTCCACACCCCCTCGACGTGGATCACGTGGAGAACCGGGGCGATGCCCCGGGCGGAGGTCTTGATCGTCTCGAGGGCGACGACGAAGACGAAGAAAGCCGCGGCGACGATCGCGAGCTTCAGGACGACCTTCAACGCTCCCCCATGCCGGCCGCGGCGCACGGCCGCTCCGGGCCGCCCATCGTAGCCGATCCGGGTTGTCCCGGCGCGATGGACCGGAGCGGGGAGGGTTTGATATCTTCCGCGTTCACCCTACTGGAGCGCCGAACCCCATGCCCACCGAGAAGTGCGATGTCGCCGTGATCGGCAGCGGGCCCGGCGGCTACGTGGCCGCCATCCGCGCCGGGCAGCTCGGATTGAAGACGATCCTGATCGAGCGCGACCCGCTCCTGGGCGGGACGTGCCTTCACCGGGGGTGCATCCCGACGAAGGCTCTCCTCCACTCGGCCTCGATTCTCGACACCGTCCGCGACGCCGGCTCGTTCGGCGTGAAGGCCGGCGACCCGACGGTCGATTTCGAGGGGGTCCACCGCCACAAGAACAAGGTCGTGAGGAGCAACGCGAAGGGAATCGAGTTCCTCATGAAGAAGAACGGCGTGACCGTTCTCACCGGCACGGGGAAGCTCGCAGGGAAGGGGCGGATCACGGTCGCCGGCGGCGCCATGACGTCCGACATCGAGGCGGCCAGCATCATCGTCGCGACCGGCTCGGCCCCCCGCGCGATCCCCGCGGTCAAGATCGACGGCAAGCGCGTCCTCACGAGCGACGAGCTCCTCGAGCTGAAGCAGATCCCGAAGTCCCTCATCGTTCTCGGGGCCGGCGCCGTGGGCGTCGAGTTCGCGACGGTCTTCAACCGGTTCGGCAGCCGGGTCACGCTGGTCGAGATGCTCCCCCGGATCCTCCCCATCGAGGACGAGGAGTGCTCGGCCGAGCTCGAGAAGGCGCTGCGGAAACGCAAGATCACCATCCTGACCGGCGTCACGGCCGAGGGGTTCGAGGTCTCGGCCTCATCGGTGAAGATGAGGGCCACCGCGCCGGACGGGACGTCGACGCCGCTCGAGGCGGAGATCCTCCTCGTGGCCGTCGGCCGCCGGCCGGTGACGGACGGGCTCAACCTCGAAGCCACGAAGGCGGTCGTCGAGAAGGGGTTCATCAAGGTCGACCCCTTCATGCGCAGCGCGGAGCCGGGCCTCTACGCCATCGGCGACGTCGTCGCCATGGAGGGGGGGCCGCACCCGCAGCTCGCTCACGTCGCGTCGGCCGAAGGGGTCCTCGCCGCGGAGCACATCGCCGGGCGCGAGGCTCACCCGCTGAACTACGGCCAGATCCCCTCGTGCACGTACTGCGAGCCCGAGGTGGCGAGCGTCGGCATCTCCGAGAGGAAGGCGCGCGAGCGGGGGTTCGACGTGAAGGTCGGCAAGTTCCCGTGGACGGCGCTCGGCAAGGCCAAGATCCTCGGCGCGAGCGAGGGGTTCGTCAAGATCGTCTCCGAGGCGAAGTACGGGGAGATCCTCGGCGTCCACATCGTCGGCCCGCACGCCACCGATCTCATCGCGGAGGCGGTGGTCGCGATGAAGGCCGAGGCCACCGTGGACGAGCTCGTCCACACGGTGCACGCGCATCCCACCCTCGCGGAGGGGATTCACGAGGCGGCGGAAGGCGTCCTCGGAAGCTATATCCACATCTGACCCATGGCCCAGGCGACGTACCTCGAGGCGATCCGGCAGGCGCTCACCGAAGAGATGGAGCGCGACGCGAGGGTCTTCCTTCTCGGCGAGGACATCGGCGCGTACGGGGGGGCGTTCAAGGTGACCGCGGGTCTTCGGGATCGCTTCGGCGACCGGCGCGTCATCGACACGCCGATCGCGGAGGCGGGGATCGTCGGGGCCGCCGTCGGGGCGGCGCTCGCCGGGATGCGCCCCGTGGCCGAGATGCAGTTCATCGACTTCATCGCCTGCGGGTTCAACCAGCTCGTCAACTTCGCGGCCAAGTGCCGCTGGCGCTGGGGCGGGGGGGTTCCGATGGTGGTGCGCGGGCCGTGCGGCGGCGGCGTGAGGGCGGGGCCGTTCCACTCCCAGAACGTCGAGGCGCACTTCTTCCACGTGCCGGGGCTGAAGATCGTGGAGCCGGCGACCGCCTACGACGCGAAGGGGCTGTTGAAGTCGGCGATCCGCGACGAGGACCCGGTCCTCTTCCTCGAGCACAAGTTCCTGTACCGCCGCGTGAAGGAGGACCTGCCCGACGAGGACTACGCGGTCCCGCTGGGGGTCGCCGCGACGCGGCGGCAGGGGAGCGATCTCGCGATCGTGACGTACGGTGCTATGGTCCACACGGCCCTCGACGCGGCGCGCCGCCTCGAGCAGGACGGCGTCTCCACCGAGGTGCTGGACCTCCGGACGCTCCTCCCCCTCGACGACGACGCAATCCTCGCGGCGGCCGCGAAGACCGGCAAGGTGATCGTGCTCCACGAGGACACGCGCACCGGCGGCATCGGCGCCGAGATCGCCTCGCGCATCGGGGAGCGCGCGTTCGAGTACCTCGACGGGCCCGTCGTGCGCGTCACGGCGCCGGACACCCCGGCCCCGTACGCGGCGCCGCTCGAGGACCTCTTCATTCCGGACGCGGCGAAGGTCGTCGCGGCCGCCAGGGAACTGATCGCGTACTGAGTGCCGCCCGGCCGTGCGCCGGGCCGGCGGATGGAGCCTCACGGATGAAAGTCGACGTCATCATGCCCCAGATGGGGGAGAGCATCGCGGAGGGGACGGTCCTCCGCTACCTGAAAAAGGTCGGAGAGAGCGTCAAGCGCGACGAGGACATCCTCGAGATCTCCACCGACAAGGTGGACGCGACGGTTCCCTCCCCCGCGAGCGGCGTGCTCGCCGAGATCCTCGTCCCCGAGGGGAAGACCGTCGAGATCAACGCGGTCCTCGCGCGCGTCGAGACGGAGGCGGGCGCCGCCCTTTCGACGCCGGCCGCCGCGAGCGTCCAGGCGCCGTCCCCCGCGCCGCAGCAGCCTCCCGCGTCACGTCCTGCGCAGACTTCGCCCCCCGCGGCGCCGCCGATGGCCGCACCCGCGCCGTCGCACGGCCGCGCCCTCTCGAGCGCGGATCTCTCGGCGCAGCGACGCGCGGGCCAGATCCCGACGAAGGAGGAGCTGCGGCGCGTGCGATCGACCCCTCTCGTCCGCCGCATCGCCGCGGAGCACGGCGTCGACATCTCGCACCTCCAGGGCTCGGGGATCTCCGGGCGCGTCACGCGCAACGACATCATGGCCCACCTCGACGCCGGCGGCGCCGGCGCCGCGGTGATGCCGGCGACGGCGGCCCCGTCCCACGCCTCCGCGGCCGCTCCGGCCTCGCCGGCGATCGCGTACGCGCCGGGCGAGGACGTCCGCGTCGAGCCCCTCACGAACATCCGGAAGATCATCGCCGAGCACATGATCGTCTCCCGCCGGACCTCGGCTCACGTCCACACGGTCTACGAGGTGGACATGACGAAGGTCGTGAAGCTGCGCGAGAAGCACAAGGCGACCTTCGAGGCGCGCGAGGGGATCAAGCTCACGTACACGCCGTTCGTCATCAAGGCGGCGATCGAGGGGCTCAAGGCCTTCCCGGCCGTCAACGCCTCGATCGACGGCAACAGCGTCGTCTACCACCGCCGAGTGCACTTCGGCGTGGCCGTCGCGCTCGACTGGGGGCTCATCGTCCCGGTCATCCGGAACGCCGACGAGAAGAACCTCCTCGGGATCGCGCGCTCGGTGAACGACCTCGGCACGCGCGCCAGGACGCGCAAGCTCGGCCCCGACGAGATCCAGGGGAGCACCTTCACCCTGACCAACCCCGGGGCCTTCGGCGGCCTCTACGGGATGCCGATCATCAACCAGCCGAACGTCGCCATCCTCGGCATCGGCGTCATCCAGAAGCGCCCGGTCGTCATCGACGACGCGATCGCGATCCGATCGATGATGTACATGGTCCTCGGCTACGACCACCGCCTGGTCGACGGCGCCGTCGCCGAGCAGTTCCTCTCGCACGTCAAGGGGACGCTCGAGCGCGGCACCTTCACGGACCTGAGCTGAAAGCCCGCGGAGAGATGAGACGCTGATGCGACGCCGCTGCGAGGCGAGGCGCCTCGGCCGGGTCGCCTACCCCGAGGCGACGCGGCTCCAGGAGTCGCTCGTCCGCGATCTTGCGGCGGGGACGGGAGGC
Source organism: Acidobacteriota bacterium (assembly GCA_016195325.1). Classification (NCBI taxonomy): domain Bacteria; kingdom Pseudomonadati; phylum Acidobacteriota; species Acidobacteriota bacterium. The sequence continues at coordinate 2,315 of JACPZX010000047.1, read as the reverse complement.
GAGGCCCTTCTTCTCCTCGAGCACCCCCACGTCGTCACGCTCGGCCGGGGAGCGGACGGGTCGAACGTCCTCCTCGACGAGGGGACGCGCGCGGCCCGGGGCATCGGCGTCCACGGGACGGGGCGCGGCGGCGACGTCACGTACCACGGCCCCGGCCAGCTCGTCGGCTATCCCGTCATCGACCTGCGCCCCGACCGCTGCGACGTGCACCGGTACGTCCGCGATCTCGAGGAGGTGCTGATCCGCGCCGCGCGCGATTTCGGCGTCGACTCCGCGCGCGTCGAGGGGCGCACGGGCGTCTGGGCCGGCGGCCGCAAGCTCGCGGCGATCGGCGTGAGGGTCAGCCGGTGGATCACGAGCCACGGCTTCGCCTTCAACGTCACGACCGATCTCTCGTACTTCGGGCACATCGTCCCGTGCGGCATCACCGACGCGGGGGTGACGTCCCTGCGGGAGCTAACCGGTGAATCGTTCGGCCTCGACGCGGTCGCGCGCGCCTGCGCGCGGCACTTCGGGGAGGTCTTCGATCGCGAGGTCGTCGCGGCGGATGCCGGCGGCCTCGCCGCGCCGCCGGCCTCGCTCGCCGCCGCGGCGTCCGGGGGGCGCTGAGATGAGAGGCCGCGTGGACGCTCCGCTCGCCAAGCCCGAGTGGATCAAGATCCGCCTCAGGACGGGGGAGGACTACGGCCGGATCCGCGGCATGGTGAAGGACCTGAACCTCCACACCGTCTGCGAGGAGGCGCGCTGCCCGAACATCTTCGAGTGCTGGAGCCACGGCACCGGCACCTTCATGATCATGGGCGCTGACTGCACGCGCCGGTGCGGCTTCTGCGCCGTCGGGAAGGAGATCCCGAAGGCGCTCGACCCGGACGAGCCCCGGCACGTGGCCGAGGCGGTGCGGAAGCTCAAGCTTCGCCACGCCGTCATCACCTCGGTCGATCGCGACGATCTCGGAGACGGCGGCGCCGCCCACTTCGCGCGGACGATTCACGAGGTGCGGCGCCTCAACGAGGGGTGCGCCATCGAGGTGCTGATCCCGGATTTCCAGGGGGATCTCGCGGCGCTGAGGGCGGTGATGGCCGCCCGCCCCGAGATCCTCAATCACAACATGGAGACGGTGCCGTCGCTCTACCGCCGCGTGCGCGCCGGCGCTGACTACGCGCAGTCGCTGAAGATCCTGAAGGCGGCGGCGGAGTCGAAAGCGGCCTACCCCGTGCGCACGAAGTCCGGCGTCATGGTCGGCGTGGGCGAGACCCTCGACGAGATGCTCGCGCTCATGGACGATCTGCGCGCCGCCGACTGCGACATCATGACCATCGGCCAGTACCTGCGGCCGTCGATGCAGCACCTCCCGGTGGAGCGCTACTACGCCCCCGAGGAGTTCGCGCGACTCAAGGAGGAAGGGCTGGCGCGAGGCTTCAAGCACGTCGAGTCGGGGCCGCTGGTGCGCTCTTCGTACCACGCGCACGAGCAGACGGCCGGCGAACCGACGGTCGCCGCCGATGCCCGCTGACGTTTCCATCGACCTCGAACCCGCGCCGCGCCCCCTTCCCCCCGGAGTCCGGTTCGCCGTCGCGCTCCACCAGCTCACGCCTTCCGCGCCGCTGACGCCCACGCTGATCGCGGTGAACGTCGCTGTGTGGATCGCCATGCTCGCGAACGGCGCGAATCCTCTCAGTCCCGACACGGAGGTGATGCGCGCCTGGGGGGCCGACTTCGGGCCGCTCACCGCGAACGGCGAGTGGTGGCGGCTGCTCACGTCGAACTACCTGCACTTCGGAGCGATCCACCTCTTCTGCAACATGTTCGCCCTCTGGCAGATCGGCGCGCTCGTCGAGCGATTGTTGGGCAGATCCGGCTTCCTGATCACGTACCTGATCTCGGGGGTCGCCGGGAGCCTCGCGAGCCTCTGGTGGCACCCGTACGCGGTCGGCGCGGGGGCGTCGGGGGCGGTCTTCGGGGTGTACGGCGCGCTCCTCGGCTTCATCACCCGGGAGAGCGGCACGATCCCCCGCGAGGTCCTCTCGAGGCTGCGGAGCGGCGGCGTCACGTTCCTCGGCTACAACCTGATCTTCGGCCTCTCCATCCCCGGAATCAGTCTCGCCGCGCACGCCGGCGGCCTGGCCGCCGGATTCCTCTGCGGCGTGCTCTTGAGCCACCAGCTCACGATCCAGGGGGCCTCGACGCGCGCGCGACGAAGCCTGGTTCTCGCGACGCTCGGCGTCGTGGGGATCTCGGCGGCCGTGGCGGTCTTTCCGCCCCCGTTCGATTTCGAGGGGGAGCTCGAGGCGTACCGGGTGGTGGCCGGTGAGACG
>JACPZX010000046.1 GCA_016195325.1 Acidobacteriota bacterium | reverse complement strand
GGTTGATGGCCGGCATCTCCTCCCTGCAGGGGAGGCACCAGGTGGCCCAAAAGTTGACCAGCGTGACGCGGGCATCGGCGTACTTGACCTGGATGGGCTTGCCGTCGAGGCCGGGGGCCGACAGCGGCGGGGCCGTCTTGAACTCGGCCGCCCGTGCAGCGCCGGCCCAGAGGAGCGCGAGCGCCGCCGCGACCGCGAGCCGCGCCGCGCGGCGGTGGGCCGTCGAACGCATCGTCGTCATTCAGATTCCCCCCGGCTGAAGCGCCGCCATGGCCCGCCCATTATAGCGACGGACCGGGAGATCGCCCGTTGCCCGGGGCGGACGCGAGCGGTATCATGCAGTCGCCTTCCCGCACGAAACCTGACGGCGCGTCGCCGGAATGGAAAGTCCCACCATGAAGGCAGCTCATCTCGTGACCAAGCTCCTCGCCGCTCTCACCGTGATCTTCGGCCTCGCCGCGGCGGCCACCGTCATCGGGGCGGCGCCCGCAGGGTCTCCGTCGATCACCGTGTACTTCGCGAAGGACTTCACCGATTCCGCGTACCAGCGGAAGGCGTACGACAAGGTGGCCACCGGGTGGAGGATGCCGGCGAGACAGCCCGCGCCCGGTCACAAGACGGTCGTCGTGACGACGATCGCGCGCGACGGCACGGTGGCGGCCTCCGGCGTGACGATGAAGAGCGGAGAGGACGCCTGGGACGCCGCCGCGCTCGACGCGGTGCGCCGGGCCTCGCCCTTCGCCCCCTTCCCCCCGGGTTACGCCGGAGCCACGACCGAGGTGCACTTCCACTTCGAGTGGACCTCTCCCCCGCCGAAGCGCTGAGCGCCGTCAGTCGATTCCGATCTCGTACACGTCGTCGGGGTAGAGCCCCTCGACCCCGGCGCTCTCGATGACGTGGTCGGGCCCGACCTGCGCTCCCTGGATGAAGACGCGCAGGATCGCCGCGACCGGATAGACGTCCCATGGGGACGCGTCCAGCCTCAGCATCGCGAAGCCGTCCGTGAGCGTGACGACGGCCTCGTCGACGAGCGTCGACCCGTCGCGGCTGTAGAGACGGACCGTCACGTCGCCGTCGGCGAGCTCGTCGTTGCGCGGCCCGAACGCCACGGGCGGCCAGCGGTCCCCGGCGCCGAGGCTCCATCCGCCATCGTCGCGCCGCGCCAGCCGGACGGAGACGTAGTGCGTCTCGGGCGACGGGTACAGGCGGCAGTCGTCGAACCAGATCGTGCTCGAGTGCCCGAGATCCAGCCACCCCTCGGTCTTCAGCTCGACATGACTCGATCGCGCGGGGACCTCGACTCCGCCGCCGATCGGGTGCCACTCCCCTTCGGCTCGCGCATACCCCCGACACGCGTGAGAGGCGGGATCGCAGAGAAGCTCGAAGAGGCCTCCCTGCGACGCGGGCCCGTTCAGGACGACGGAGCCGATGCCCGTCCGATCCTCGACGCGGGGGGAGCTGAGGTTCAGGTAGGCCTCGGCCCCCTTCGCGGTCGTCCCCAGCGCGATCTCCAGCCAGTTGTCCGGACTCTGCGCGCCGCCGCCGCAGAGATGCAGGAGCGCGCGGTGGGGGCTCGCCGCGCTCGAATCGATCCCCATCCGCGCCACGAGGACGACATCTCTCATGGGGATCTCCTGTCGCCCGCGAAGGCCCACGTACCCCGACGGGCCGTCGAGCCGGATCTCGAGGCGCCCGCCGCTCTGCCGCACTCGGGTGGCCCCGGGATCGCCCTGCTGGACGCTCCACAGCTCGTCATCAATCCGGTCCGAGTCGAAGGCATCGCGCACAGGGGCGCCGATGTGAATCACCTTCAGATCCTGGGTCGTCCCGTACCTCGGGAATCCGAGGCTGTAGCCTGCGGCGAAGACCTCCTCGCCGCGCGAGGAGCGCGCGGTGACGGTGACGTCGAGACGCCCTTCGGATTCGAGGGGTATCGCCAGATCGATCGGAAGCCGGATCTCGGCCCCGCGCGACAGGCGGGCCGACGGGAGAGTGAATCGGCGCGTCGCGCCGCCCGGCAGCGTGAAGAGCGCCTCGAGATCCGCGGAGCGCCCGGAGCTCTCACCGACGCGGAAGAGAAGCGAGGCGATGCGCCGGAGACGTGGGGCGCCCGGCGGAGCCCCGGCGACGACCGGCGGGAGCTCGTCCTCGACTCGGGCGTCGACGAGACTGAGGCCATGGGAGCGCGCCTCACCCATCGCTTTCAGCGGCGCACGCCGGATCGAAACGCCGGGGCCGCTCGTCGCCGCCGGCGACGAGGAGCCCTCGCCGCCCTCCAGGGACGCCGGCCGGGCGCCGGCCCCGGGAGATACCGCGAGAGCCATGGCGACCCAGGCGGCGACGCACCGCGCGGAACACGTCATCGGCTCACTCCGCGGCCCTCAGGTAGGGGAAGAGGAACTCGAGCGCGAGATCGTTCCCCTTCGCGTAGCGCAGGACCGGCCGGTCGACGACCACGGTGTCGGGAGACGACGGCAGCGGGACGATCGTGGCCCGCACCGTGCCGGCGGCGGTCGGGATCCAGGCCTTGAGCTCCATCGTCACCCAGCGATTCGCGGGCACCGACTCGAGCCTCAGAGCGCGGTTCTCGGTCCACTCCAGCTTCTCTCCCTTCGCGTCGAAGAAGTCCAGATGGACGACGCCCACGGTGGGGTTGGCCCTCTCCGGCCCCTCGCGACGGATGGAGAAGGAGAGATCGAGGTACCGCGCCACGGCTCGATCGACGGGAATCGGACCGCCATCGAAGAGGGAGATCTCCGCCGCGTCCGCGGGAACCGCCGTTTCCCCTCCGGCTCTCAGCAGCGATTCGGGCGCGCGATGGAAGGCGCGCGCCGAGGCGGCGCTGAGACTCGACTGCGCGAGGACCGCGACGAGAAGGATGGCGGCCGCCATGCCCCACGCGCGCGCCCGCCGGCCCTTCGCGGCGAGGAGCGGCCCCGACACCTCGACGATCGCCGCCGCGGCGAGCGCGATGAAGATCCCTTCGATGGGGAAGCGGAACCGCGCCTGCCCGAAGAAGATCAGGTAGACGCCGACGTAGGCGGCCGCGGTAAGGACGACCATCCGGCCCGCGGGCCTGCGCGTGGCCGGAACGAGCCCGACGAGCGCCAGCGCGAGAACGGCGGCCCACGGGATCATCGGGAAGAAGTGCCGGCCGGCGAAGAGCTCGGGGTTGCTCGAGTAGAGCGGCCAGGGGGGCACCAGCTCCCAGAAGGCGTCCCACTTCAGGCGGAGCGTGATGAAGAGGGCGCCGAAGGGATCGCGCGTGACGAAATCGATCGCCCGCTCCCGCCACGCGCGGGCGCGCTCCCACTCGTCCCCTTCGATCGCCGGAAGGCCGCGGTAGCCTCCGCTGGCGCCTTCGGTGTTCCCGATCGCGAGGTTGATGGCCCCGTTCGGCGCGATCAGCACGAAGCGGTGGTAGGCGATCGCGTTCCGCGCGGCCCAGGGCAGAAGCAGCGTCAGCCCCCCCGCGGCCAGGAGCGCCGCCGCCCTCACGCGGCCCCTCGCCCCGCCGGGCGCCCGGGCGACGGCCCGGAGCGCCGCCGGGAACAGCGCGACGGCGGCCGGCCGCACGAGGCAGGCGAAGCCGGCCGCGAGCCCGGCCCTGTAGTGGCTCCACGCGGAGTGCCGGTCCGCGGCGCGGAGGAGAAGCAGAAGCGCCGCGAGGAAGAAGAAGGTGAAGACGGTCTCGCTCATGAAGACGCTGGTGTAGAAGACGTAGTGCGGGAAGAAGCAGGCGACCAGCGCGGCGACGATCCCCGCGCGCCGCGAGTGGAGGCGCGCCGCGAGGCGGCCGACGAGGAGGCACGTCCCCGCGCCGAGAGCGGCCTGCGCGATCTGGATCGCGCGGTGCGCGGCGGCGCCGTCGAAGAGGAGGAAGAACGGCTTCAGGAAGAAGGCGTACCCCGGCGGGTAGGAGCAGTACCCGGCCGGAGTGAAGAGGTTCTGGAGGGACAGGCGATGCGTCGCCATGTCCACGAAGACGGCCATGTCGCTCACGGGGATCGGCTCGTAGGAGAAAACGTGCAGGAGCCGGATGAGGAGGGCCACGAGGGCGATGAGCCCGACCGTCAGCCGGATGGGCACGGCCGCCTCGTGCTCAGAAGCCGAGGGCTTCCGGGTACTTGAGCCCGGTCCCGGTGTTGAACAGGACGACGCGATCGGCGGGGGCGATCGCCCCGAGCGCCAGGAGGCGGGAGAGGGCGAGGAGGCACGCGGCCCCTTCGGGGGCCGGCAGGATCCCCTCGTGCCGCGCGATCTCCTGCGCGGCCCCGGCGATTTCGGCCTCCTTCACGGCCACGGCGCCGCCACCGCTCTCCCTGAGAATTCGCAGGATCAGGCGATCGGCGAACGGAGCGGGCACGCGGATTCCGGACGCGGCGGTCCTCGGATCGGCCCACGGCTCGGCGCGATCCTTCCCCGCCTCGAAGGCGCGGACGACGGGGGCGCACCCCTCGGACTGCACGGCGTACATGCGCGGGCGCTTCCCCGCGGCGATCCAGCCGAGCGTTTCCATCTCCTCGAACGCCTTCCACATCCCGATGAGCCCGGTCCCCCCGCCGGTCGGGTAGAGGATGGCGTCGGGCAGGGTCCATCCCATCTGCTCGGCGACCTCGTACCCCATCGTCTTCTTCCCCTCGACCCGGTACGGCTCCTTGAGGGTCGAAAGGTCGAACCATCCCTCCGCGGAAAGCCGCTCGCGCATCGCGCGCCCGGCGTCGCCGATGTGCCCCTCCACCGTGTGCAGGACGGCGCCGTACGCCCGGACCTCGCCGAAGAACGACCGCGGAGTGTCGGCCGGGAGGAAGACGTGGATCGGCAGGCGCGCGCGGGCGCCGAAGGCGGCCGCAGCGGAGCCGGCGTTGCCCGCCGAAGGGAGCGCCCCCGCCCTCGCGCCGAGCGCCTTCGCCATCGCGACCGCGACGGAAAGCCCGCGGTCCTTGAATGAGCCCGTGGGGTTCGCCGACTCGTCCTTGATGAGGAGGCCCGGACAGTTCACGGCGCGCCCCGTCGCGCGGGCGGCGACGAGCGGTGTGAACCCCTCCCCGAGCGAGATGGCGAAGCCTGGGTCGGGAAGGAGCTCCGCGTAGCGCCAGAGATCCGCCTCGCGGACGCTAAGCCTCTCCTTCAGCGCGGCGAGCCGCGGCGCATGGAGGTCGTAGCGCGCCAACAGCGAGCCGCCGCAGGAGCAGAGGTTGACGAGCGCGAGACGATCTTGGCGCGTGCCGCAGTCGGCGCACTCGAGGTGCGTGAGGACGCTCGGGCTCACCGGAAGGAGGCCTTCAGGAACCGGCGCTTCCCCGCCTTGATGAGGATCGAGCGCGGCGCGCTGGCGTCGATCTCGGCGTTCGCGTCGGCGACGCGCGCGCCGTCGAACGACAGCCCGCCCCCTTCGATGAGGCGGCGCGCCTCCCCCTTCGATTTCGCGAGGCCCAGGTCCACCAGGAGGGCGGGGACGTAGACCTTCCCGGGGCGGCACGGGAGGGCGACCTCCTCGATCTCGGCCGGGTTCTCGCGCCCGCGGAAGACGCGATCGAACTCCGCCTCCGCCTCCTTCGCCGCCTCGAGCCCGTGGAAGTCGGTGACGATCCTCACCGCGAGATCGGCCTTCACGCGCCTCGGGTGCCGGTCGCCCGTCTCGACCCCCGCGCGCATGGCGCGGATCTCGTCGGGGGGGGCGTCGGTCAGCAGATCCCAGTACTTCCACATCAGCGCGTCGGGGATGGACATCAGCTTGCCGAACATCTCACCCGGCGGGTCCTCGACGGCGACGTAGTTCCCGAGCGACTTGGACATCTTCTCGACCCCGTCGAGCCCCTCGAGGAGCGGGGTCGTCAGGATCACCTGCGGCTCCATCTCGTACTCGCGCATCAGGCGCCGTCCGACGAGGAGGTTGAACGTCTGATCGGTGCCCCCCAGCTCCACGTCGGCGTGGAGGTGGACCGAGTCGTATCCCTGCGCGAGCGGGTAGAGGAACTCGTGGATCCCGATCGGCTCTCCCGCCCTGTACCGGCGCTCGAAGTCGTCGCGCTCGAGCATCCGGGCGACCGTGTACTTCCCCGCGAGCCGGATGAAGCCGTCCGCTCCCATCGCCCCCAGCCACTCGGAGTTGAAGCGCACCTGCGTTCGCTTCGGATCGAGGATCTTGAACGCCTGCCGCTTGTACGTCTCGGCGTTGACCAGCACCTCGTCGCGCGTGAGCTGCGGCCGCGTCTTCGACTTCCCCGTCGGATCGCCGATCATCCCGGTGAAATCGCCGATGAGGAAGACCACCTGGTGCCCGAGATCCTGGAAGTGCTTCATCTTCCGCATCAGGACCGTGTGCCCGAGGTGGATGTCGGGCGCCGAAGGGTCGAACCCGACCTTCACGACGAGCGGGCGTCCCGTCTCGGCCGACCGCTCGAGCTTCGCGCGGAGCTCCGCCTCCTCGATGACCTGGACGGCGCCCTTCCGGAGATAGGCGACCTGTTCGGCGGGAGATCTCATCGCGGCCGAAGATAGCACGGGGTGCCGCGCCGCTAGCGGCGGGGGTTCGCCGCGCGGGCCGCGAAGGCGGCGTCGATCTTCGCGGCGAGGATGTAGTCGTTCCTGTGCAGGCCGTGGATCTTGTGCGTCCACGTCTCGACGACGACCTTCCCCCACGCGACGTGGAGGTCGGGGTGATGCCCCTCGCCCTCGGCGATGTCGCCGACGGCGACGGCGAAGGCCATCGCCGACTTGAAGTCCGGGAAGGCGAACTCCCGGGCGAGCCTGAGGACTCCCGAGACGTCGGCCACCTTCCACTCCGGTACCTGGGGCGCCAGCTCGGCCCTCTCGCTCTCGGTCAACGTCGGCACGCCCCCCCGGCAGGGGACGCACGTCGCCTGTGTCAGTCCGCTCATCCTCGTGGCTCCTTTCCTTCGGGTTCGTCGATGCGGAAGACTACAACAGTCCCTTCTCTTTCATCGAGACGTAGCCCCCCTCGGCCACGATGATGTGATCGTAAAGGCCGATGCCGAGGATCTCGCTGGCCCTCTTGATCGCGCGCGTGAAGTCCACGTCCTCCTGGCTCGGCGTCAGGCTCCCGGACGGGTGGTTGTGCGCCAGGATGACCCCCATCGCCGAGACGGCGATCGCCGGCTGGAAGATCTCGCGCGGGTGCGTGCGGGTCGTGTTGAGGCTGCCCACCGAGATCGTCTCCTTGAGGAGAAGATGGTTCTGCGCGTCGAGGTACAGCGCGACGAGGTGCTCCTTCCTCGTCCGGGCGATCTCCCGCACGTGGCGGTGCGCCTCGGCCGGCCCCGACACGATGGGCCTCTCGTCGCGCCGGGGCTGGAAGGCGCGCCGGCCGATCTCGAAGATGGCCAGCGCCTGGCACGCGCGCGCCCGCCCGACCCCCCGGTTCGCCGCCCATTCGTCGAGCGTGAGCGCGGGGAGGCCGGCGAACCCGTGGCGGTGCACGATCCCGTCCGCGATCTTCAGGACGTTTTCCGCGCGCGTCCCGCTCCCGAGCACGAGCGCGATCAGCTCCGAGTTCGACAGGGCCTTCGCCCCGAGCGCCGCGAGCTTCTCCCTCGGCTGGAGCGCCTTCGGGAGATCGCAGACGCGATATCGGTAGCGGATCTCCCGCACGCCGGGGCGGGGCTGCCCCGGGCCCGGGTCATCTTCGTGGCTCGAAGAGGTGCTCGCGGAGCCTTCCGTCTCGTTCCCTACGTCCACACGAACCCCGTCCCCGCACGCAGCCCCCCGAAGCCCCGATCGCCGCGGGCCCGCCCCGCGGCGGCCTAGCTTCCCTGGCCCGCGATACGGACCTTTCTCCCGTCGATGATCAGCCGTCCTTCGAAGAAAAGACGCACCGCCTCGGCGTAGATGCGGTGCTCTTCGGCGAGGATCCGCGCCGAGAGCGTCTCCTCGGTGTCGTCGGTCTCCACGGGGACGACCGCCTGCAGGACGATGGGCCCGGTGTCGAGCCCCTCGTCCACGAAGTGGACCGTCGCCCCTGCGACGCGCACGCCGTACTCGACGGCCTGGCGCTGCGCGTGAAGGCCGGGGAAGGGAGGAGTCCCGGATGGATGTTGAGGATCCGTCCGCGGAACTCCCGGATGAAGGCAGGGGACAGAAGTCTCATGTAGCCGGCGAGGCAGACGAGATCGACGTCGCGGCGGCGGAGCTCGAGGGCGACCTTCATGTCGTGCTCCTCGCGCGTGCGGCTCTCCCCCTTCGTGACGGCGACGGTCTCGATCCCCATCTCCGCCGCCCGCTCGAGGCCGGGAGCGCCGCCGAGGTTGCTCACGACGACGCGCACCTCCGCGGGAATTCTCCCGTCCCGGCAGGCCTCTGCGATGGCGAGCATGTTGGAGCCCCGCCCGGAGATGAGGACCCCGATCCGTCCCTTCCGCCCCGGGGGCGCCGGACTCGCGGAGACGCGCGTCACGCCGCCCCCACGAAGACGCCGCGGGCGAGGAAGAAGCCGATCGCGAGGGCGAAGGAGAGCGTGGCGAGGCCGGCGTGGACGATGGCGTGGCGGAGATCGCCCCGGGCGAGGAGCCACGCTCCGCGGAGCAGGAGGGCCGCGCCCGCGACGCCGAAGAGGACTTCGAGAATGCTCAGGAAGAGGGCCATGATGCTCGTGTCGATCTCATGGGGCCCGGCCGGGGAGCCGCATCGTTGCACACGGCGCGCGCGCGAGTCAAACGCCGCGAGGCGCGTGCCCTCGCGCGCTCGCCTCGCTTGACCGATCGGACGGGGGGGCCGTATCTTCGTCCGCTCTCGCGGCCACGCCTCGTGGCTCCCCTTCGCGATGCGACTGGAGAACTCCGCTGACCTCGACGCCGCGCCTGACGCGATGGGAGATCCCCGCGGCCCTCGTCGCGGCCGCGCTGACCTTCGTCCCGATCGTCAGGGTCCCCGCGGGTGTCGCCCTCATGTGCTTCCTCCCGGGCGTCGCCCTGTGCCGCCATCGCCTGGGGGTCGCGTCGATCCCGCGGGCGCTGATCCTGGGGAGCGTCCTCTCGCTGTGCGTGATCCCCGCCGCGATCATCCCCCCTTCGCTCCTCCTGGGCCGCCCCTCCCACGCCCTCTCCGTCGCCCTCGCCGCGGCGGTGACGGTGATCGCTGCGCTCCGCGGCGGCCCGCGCGAGCCGGGCGAGGGGCAGGCGAAGCTCGACTTCCGGCCGCTCCTCCTGATTCTCGGCCTCGAGCTGGCGCTCCAGATCGGGCTCTCGCTCGCGATCTACCCGGACGCCCGGACGATTCGATGGGTCGGCCTCCCCGACCTCACGTTTTTCCGGGGGATCCACACGCAGATTCTCGAGCGCACCCCGCCTCTCGACCCGGACAACGGTGGCGCCCTCCTCATCCACAACTGGATCTACCACTTCCAGTTCGCGCTGGTGGATCTCGTCACGGGCGTCCCCGTCGTCGTGATGCAGCGGATGGTGAGCGCCTGGGTGGCCCTCACATTCCTCGGCCTCGTCTACCTGGTCGGCGCCGACGCGCTCGGCTCGGCGGCGGCGGGGGGGATCGCGTGCCTCTTCTTCGCGACGAGCGGCGAGGTGACGTGGCTCGTCCGCTCGCTTCTCTCAGGGAGCCTCTCCGGGGCATCTCTCTCGTGGTGGCACATGCCGAGCGGAAGCCTCCTCCTCATCGGGTGGTACAACCTCCCGCCGGTCGTCGTGGCGGTGGCCGCCTGGTACTGGCTGGAGCGGCACAGGAAATCCGGGCGCGGGAGCGACCTCGCGGCCTCGATCGCGATGTGCGTCGCGCTCGCCTTCTTCCACCCGATCTCGTTCGGCGTCTTCATGGTCGGATTCTGCTCGTGGATGGCGTGGCTCTGGCTGAAGGGAGAGCGCCGCTGGGGCCGCCTCGTCTACCTCCTCACGCCGCTCCCCTTCTTCGTTCTCTACAAGCTCCCCTACTACGGGACGACGATGCCTCCGAGGGTCCTCGGCGTGGCGCACGGACCCGGGGAGATCGCCGACAATCTCGGCACGCTGCTCCTCTGGGGCGCGCCGGTCCTGCTCCTGGGAATCGCGGGGATGGTGGTCCGGCGCGACGTCACCGGGCCTCTTCCCTTCATGGCGCTCGCGATCTTCGGCATGGAGCTCGTGATCGAGACGCCGAACCCCCACTGGTTCCACGATCTCCTGTTCGTGAGCCTCGCCTTCACGTCGGGGCTCGCGATGGCGTCGCTTCTCGCGCGCCGGCCGCGCGCCGGAGTCGCGCTCGCCGCGGGGGTCTTCTCGATCGTCGGAATCGCCTTCGCGCTCCAGGTGCGCCAGTCGCTCCGGTACGAGCACACCTTCTCCGACGAGGAGCTGGCCGCCGTGGCGTGGATGACGGAGAACTCGGGGCCCGACGATCTCGTCTCGATCTTCCCCAACAGCCCGTCGGGGTACGCGATGGAGGGGCTCGCCGGGCGCCGGCTCGTCCTCGGCTGGACGCGGCACGAGCTCGACTTCCACGCCGACGCGAAGCAGCGCGAGCGCGACGTGGAGGAGATGTACCGCACGGCCGACGCGCGACGCGCCGCGCAGCTCGCCGCGCAGCTCGGCGTGAATTTCGTCTACGTCGGGAAGTACGAGCGGAAGATGGGGGACGGCCCCTCGATGCCGAGCGAGTGCTTCGAGAGCGTCTTCGAGCGGGCGCCCGTGAGGATCTACCGGTTCACGTGCCCGCGGGCCTCTTCCTAGTCCTTTCGGTCGGCGAGAGGCTGGAGGAGCAGGAGCTGGTCGGCCTCTTGCCGGGGAAACGGAACGGGGTACTTGTTGGTGTAGCAGGCGCTGCAGAACCCGCCGTCCGGCTCGACCGCCCGCATCATCCCGTCGTGGCTCAGGTACGCGAGGGAATCGGCGCCGAGGTGCCGGCGGATCTCCTCCACCGAGTGCGACGCGGCGATCAGCTCCGAGCGGCGCGGCGTGTCCACGCCGTAGTGGCACGGCCCCACCGTGGGCGGGCAGGAGATGCGCACGTGCACCTCGCGCGCCCCCGACTCCCTCACCATCGCGACTATTTTCCTCGAGGTGGTCCCGCGCACGATCGAGTCGTCGATGAGGACGATGCGCTTGCCGGTCAGGACCTCGCGCACGGCGTTCAGCTTGAGCTTCACGCCGAAGTGCCGGATCGATTGCGCCGGCTCGATGAAGGTGCGCCCGACGTAGTGGCTCCTCACGAACCCCCAGTCGAGGGGGATCTTCGCCTCCTCCGCGTAGCCGAGGGCCGCGTAGACCCCCGAGTCGGGGATCGGGACGACGATGTCGGCGGCCGCCGGCGCCTCGCGCGCGAGCTCCATGCCGAGCCGCTTGCGGACGCGGCTCACGTTGCGCCCCCACAGCCACGAGTCGGGGCGGGCGAAGTACACGTACTCGAAGACGCACGAGTTCCGCGGCTGCTCGGGGAAGGGCTTGATCGACCGGATGCCGTCGGCGCCGAGGCTCACGATTTCCCCCGGCTCGACGTCGCGGACGAACTCCGCGCCGACGAGATCGAGGGCGCAGGATTCGGACGTCAGCACGTGGGCGCCGTCGATGCGCCCGATGGACAGCGGCCGGAATCCCATCGGGTCGCGGACGCCTATCAGGCGATCCTCGGTCAGGAAGGCGAGCGAGTACGCCCCCTTCACCCGCGCGAGCGCCTCGGTCAGCGCCCCCTCGATCGCGCGCTCGCGGCTCTTCGCGACGAGGTGCAGGATCACCTCCGTGTCGGACGTGGACGTGAAGATCGCCCCCTCGCCGTCGAGCTCGGCCTTGATCTCCTCGGCGTTGACGAGGTTCCCGTTGTGGCACAGCGCGATCTGGCGCCCGTGGCTCGTCACCACCATCGGCTGCGCGTTGAGGAGCGCCGAGGAGCCCGCCGTCGAATAGCGGACGTGCCCCGCGGCGGATCGGCCGGGGAGCGTCGCGAGCGCCGCCTCGTCGAAGACGTCCGGGACCTCGCCCATGCCGACCTTGCGGTGCAGCCTCCCGTCGTGCGAGCTGACGATGCCGGCCGACTCCTGGCCCCGGTGCTGGAGGCCGTGGAGGCCGAGGTACGTCATCTTCGCCGCCTCGTCGTGCCCGAAGACGCCGAAGACGCCGCACTCGTCGTGGAACTTGTCGTCCATCGCTTTCCTGGCTCCCCGGGGTCAGCGCTTCGACATCAGCCGCGAAAAGCCATTCTCCCACACCGACCTCAGGTCTGCCACGCGGGCGTCCACGAGCTTCCCCGCGGCCGAGCCGATCTTCAGGGCCGCGCCCGCCCCTTCCCCCCGGACGGAGCCGACGACGGCGAACGGGACCTTGTGGGACAGCGCGAGGTACTCGAGAGACCGGAGATCCGGGGGGGCCGCGCTCACGAGGGCGCGCGACGCCGACTCGCCGAACAGGAGCGCGTCGACGCGCAGCTCGTGCTTCCCCGGAACGGATGCCCCGCCGAGCGTCACGTCGGCCCCGAGAAGCCCGGGGCCGCTGAAGCAGCACTCGGCGAGGGCGACGGCCAGGCCGCCGTCTGAGGCGTCGTGCGCCGATCTCAGCAGGCCGAGCGACGCCGCCTCGACCAGGAATCGGTGCAGCGCCCCCTCGGCGGCGAGGTCGAGGGCCGGAGGGCTCCCCTCCTCGCGCCCGTGGACGACCGCGAGGTACTCGGTCCCCGCGATCTCCTCGAAGGTGTGGCCGAGGAGGATCACGACATCCCCTTCCCGCTTGAACCACTGCGTCGTCGCGCGGCGGGCGTCCTCGAGCTGCCCCACCACCGCCACCGTCGGCGTCGGGAAGATCGGCCGGCCGTCGGTCTCGTTGTAGAAGGAGACGTTGCCGGAGACGACCGGCACGTCGAGGGCGCGGCACGCGCGCGCGATCCCTTCGACCGCCTGCTGGAACTGGCCCATGATGACGGGGTTCTCGGGGGAGCCGAAGTTCAGGCAGTCGGTCAGCGCGAGGGGCATCGCCCCCGAGCAGGCCACGTTGCGAGCGCACTCCGCGACGGCGTGGGCGGCGCCGAGCCCCGGGTCGAGCCAGACCCAGCGGCTGTTGCAGTCGGCCGAGAGCGCGAGGGCGCGGGAGGTCCCGATGAGGCGCATCACCGCCGCGTCCGAGCCGGGGACGACGACGCTCGCGGCGCCGACGGTGTGATCGTATTGGCGGTAGACCCACTCCTTCGAGCACAGGTTCGGCGACGCGAGGAGCTGCGCGAGAATCGCCCCCGGATCCTGCGGGACGGGGACGCCGTCGAGGCGGAAGCGGTGGCGGGCGTCGGGGGTGGGATCGGCGGTCGGGCGCTCGTAGACCGGGGCGCGATCCGACAGCGGCGCGGCGGGGACCGCGGCGACCGGCCTCCCGGCCTCGGCGATCCGGGCGAAGCCGTCCCCGGTCACCGAGCCTATCACCTCGGCATCGAGGTCCCACTTCCGGAAGACGCGCAGCGCCTCCTCCTCGCGGCCGCGCTTCACGCACATCAGCATCCGCTCCTGGGACTCGCTGAGCATGACCTCGTACGGCGTCATCCCCTCCTCGCGCCGGGGGACGTTCGAGATCTCGATGGCCACTCCCGTGCCGGCACGTGAGGCCATCTCGAGCGTCGAGCAGGTGAGCCCCGCCGCGCCGAGATCCTGGATGCCGATGAGCGCGTCCCCCTGCATCAGCTCGAGGCACGCCTCGAGGAGGAGCTTCTCCATGAAGGGATCGCCGACCTGCACCGTGGGGCGGCGCGCCTCCTTCTCGGACTCGAAGGTGTCGCTCGCCATCGTGGCGCCGTGAATGCCGTCGCGGCCGGTCCGGCTGCCGACGTAGATTACCGAGTTGCCGGGGCCCGCGGCGGTGCCGAGGAAGATCCGATCGCGGCGCGCGATCCCGAGGGCGAAGGCGTTGACGAGGATGTTCCCGTCGTAGCACGGGTGGAACGAGGTCTCCCCGCCCACGGTCGGGACGCCGAAGGAGTTCCCGTACGAGCCGATGCCGGAGACGACCCCCGACACGAGGTACCGCGTGCGGGGATGGTCGGCGGCGCCGAACCGCAGCGAGTTCATCGCCGCGATCGGGCGCGCCCCCATCGTGAAGACGTCGCGCAGGATCCCGCCGACGCCCGTCGCCGCCCCCTGGAACGGCTCGATGAACGACGGGTGGTTGTGCGATTCCATCTTGAAGACGGCCACGAGGCCGTCCCCCACGTCCACGACCCCCGCGTTCTCACCGGGGCCGTGCACGACGCGCGGCCCGGTCGTCGGGAGCTTCTTGAGATGAATCTTGCTGGACTTGTACGAGCAGTGCTCCGACCACATCGCCGAGAAGATGCCGAGCTCGGTGTACGTCGGAACGCGCCCCAGGATCTCGCGGCAGAGCCGGTACTCGTCGTCCTTGAGGCCGTGCTCGGCGACGAGGGCCGCCGTGATCTCGGGCTCGCGCCGGGCGGCGGTGCTCATCGGCGGCCTCCCGGCGCCGCGGCGAGGCCCGCGGAGGCGACGAGCGACGTGAAGATGGCGAGTCCGTCGTCGCCGCCGAGGATCTTCTCGGCCATGCGCTCGGGGTGCGGCATGAGTCCCATGACGTTCCCCCTCTCGTTGAGGATCCCGGCGATCGCGTTCATCGAGCCGTTGAAGTTGAAGGCCGGGTCGAGCCGTCCCTCGGGGGACGTGTAGCGGAAGAGCACCCGCCCCTCCCCCTCGAGCCTCTCGAGCGTCCCGGGGTCCGCGACGTAGTTCCCCTCGCCGTGGGAGATGGGCATCGTCAGGACCGCGCCCTTCGGGAGGCCGGAGCTGAAGGCCGTCCCCTCCCGCTCGACCCGCGCGTGGACGTTGCGGCTGATGAACCTCAGCTCCGTGTTGCGGATGAGCGCCCCGGGAAGGAGCCCCGCCTCGACGAGCACCTGGAAGCCGTTGCAGATCCCGAGGACGTAGCCGCCCCGCTTCGCGTGCGAGGCGACCTCGGTCATGATCGGGGAGAATCGAGCGATGGCGCCGCACCGCAGGTAGTCGCCGTGCGCGAAGCCGCCCGGGAGCACGACGACGTCGCACCCCTTGAGGTCCACGTCCTTGTGCCACAGCCACACCGTGTCCTGGGAGAGGACGTCCTTCAGGACGTGAAACGCGTCTCGATCGCTGTTGGACCCGGGGAAGACCACGACGCCGAATCGGGGGCCGCCGCTCCCATGGATCCTGCTCAAAGGCTCCGCCATGCTCGTCTCTCCACTCAGGTCCGCGCTCTCAGGTACACGACGTTCCCGTCCATGCGCGAGTCGACGATCTCGTAGCGCCGCGAGACCTCCAGCTCGAGATCCTCGCGCCTGATCCGCCAGAGGTAGTGACCGACGTTCTCCGCCTCCCCGGGCCCGCCGGACTTCATGGCCCGGGCCTTCAGCTCCGCGAACTCTCCGCCGAGCGCCAGCCTGAGGGCGGTCCTCGCCCGCCTCAGGAGGAGCGCGGCCCTCTCGCCGGCGCCCGGGGCCGCGGGGCCCCCCTCGATCCCCTGGCAGACGAGAAGAGATCCGCCGGAGGAGGTCACCCGCCGCGCCTCGTCGAAGAAGCCGCCCGGATCCTGGAAGTGGTGCAGCGAGTCCTTCACCAGCACCGCCTCGAACGACCCCGACCGGAACGGGAGGCGCTCGCCGACCCCCGCGACGAAGGGGAAATCATAGCCGGTCCCCTCGATCGGCATCGGGTCGATCCCCCAGTACTCGCGGGAGCGAAACCCCCGCGCCCCCCGGAGCCGCCCGTCGCCGCAGGCGGCCTCGAGCGCGCGCCCGCGGACGCCGCCGCACCAGGCCGCGAAGGCGTCGCGGCGCATCTCGGCCACCCTCACCTCCGAGCGGCTCGCCGCGCCGTCGCCGTCTCCCGCTTTCCGCGCGCGCCACCCGCGAAATCCCTCGAGCCCTTCGCCCCACCGTCGCCACTCCTCGGGAAACCCCTCGAACCCGTGCCGCCGTCCGCCGATCAGCGCGGCGGGCAGCAGCCAGGGGATGCCGCTCTCGATCGGGAACGCGCTCCGGCACTTCGCGCACTCGAGGGCGCCGCTCACCACCGCGCCTCCCTCGACCCTGGCGTCCCGCGGAGCGAGACCCTCCCCGGCGCAGTCGGGGCACGCGAGAAGCTCGAGGTCGGCGGGGCGGATCATGCCGGACCCTACCCCCGCTCGATCGTGAACTTGTACTCCTCGATGACCGGGTTCGCGAGAAGCTTCTCGCACATCTCCTTCACGCGCTCTTTCGCGAGCGCTTCCGGAATGTCGCCGAGCGTCAGGAGGATCTCCTTCCCGACGCGCACGTCGAGGACCTCGTCGTATCCCATCGAGTGCAATCCGCCCTGCACGGCCCGCCCCTGCGGGTCGAGAACCCCCGACTTCAGCATCACGATGACCCGCGCTCTCAGCATCGTCTCCCTCGCATCATCCTTTTCCCGCTCTTCCCGCGCGCGCGCCGCGGGGCCCCTGGATCAGCTTCGCGCCGGCCGGTCGCCCCCGCCGGCTCCCCCCGCCGGCGCGACGATGTGGACCGCGGCCGGGATGACGATCCCCTCCTCCTCGAAGCGGCGGGCGATGCCGCTGACGACCTCGTCGACGGCCTGTCCGTCGTTCCTGTAGCTCGCCACCGTGAACCTCACGGCGACGGCCATCGACGACTCGCCGAACCCCGTGAACGCGATGCTCGGCGGCGGCTTGCGCTCGACGAGCGCCACCGACTCCAGCACCTCGGCGAGGACGCGCTTCACCTTCGGCGGGTCGCTCCCGTAGGCGACACCGAACCTCAGGATCGGCCGGAAGCTGACGTCGGGATACGAGTGGTTCACGATCCGCTCGTTCGCCATCTGCGAGTTCGGGATGATCACGGTCGAATGGTCGAGCGCGAGGACGCGCGTCGACCGCAGGCCGATCTCGAGGACGTCGCCGACCTCGCCGGTGCTGAGCTGCACCCGATCCCCTATCCGGAAGGGGCGATCGAGCATGATGGTGAACCCGGCGATCATGTTGGCCACGGTCTGCTGCATCCCGAGGCCGATCGCGAGGGAGCCGACGCCGAGGGAGACGACCAGCGTGGAGATGTCGTAGCCGTAGCCCTTGAGCGTGATGACGGCCGCCGTCGCGACGATGAACACGGTCGCGAGCTTGCGCACGAGCGGTATGAACTGGGTGTCGATGGGCTGGTGCGTCCGCGTCGCCACGTCGGCCGCGTACAGGGAGAGCGACAGGACGAGGATCTGGCGGGCGAGAAGGGCGGCGAAGAGAACCCCCAGGCCGAAGGAGACCGCGAGCAGCGCGCGCTCGATGCGGTCCGGGAGGAGCAGGAGATGGAACGCCTCGTGCGTCCCCCACGCGAGGAGAGTCGCGAAGCTGTAGCGCCGGATCCTGAGCCGCCGATCCCGCGGGAGCGGCGTCGCGACCCGCGCGGCGAGGCTCTCCGCGTACCTCGAGAGGAGGTAGCCCAGGAGCTTCCCGAACAGCGCTCCCGCGGCGACGAAGAGGAGCGAGGCGAGCGCGGGCCACGTGTGCGGGAAGTCCTCCGCCACGTCGTGGAGCCATCCGCTCACGCGAAGACCCTCTCGAAGATCGCGTCGACGTTCCGGAGCTGGTGATTCAGATCGAAGGCCCTCTCGATCTCGTCGCGGGAGAGGCGCGAGGTGATCGCGGCGTCGGCGAGAACCATCTCGCGGAACGGCCGGCCCGACTGCCACGACGCCATCGCCGCCTTCTGCACGGCGGCGTACGCCTCCTCGCGCGATCCGCCGGTGCGCGTGAGCGCGAGGAGCAGCGGCTGCGAGAAGACGACGCCGTGCGTCGCCTCGAGGTTCTGGCGCATCCGGTCCGGGAAGACCTTCATCCCCTCGACCACCTCGGTGAACTTCACCACGAGGTAGTGGGCGAGGATGCTGCTGTCGGGAAGGATGACCCGTTCCACCGACGAGTGGGAGATGTCGCGCTCGTGCCAGAGCGGCACGTTCTCGAGCGCCGCGATCAGGTTCGTCCGGAGCAGGCGCGAGAGGCCCGAGACCTGCTCGCAGGTCACGGGGTTGCGCTTGTGCGGCATCGCCGAGGAGCCCTTCTGCCCCTCCGCGAACGGCTCCTCGGCCTCGCGCACCTCGGTGCGCTGCAGGTGGCGGATCTCCGTCGCGAACCGATCGAGCGACGCCCCCAGCGAGGCCAGGGCGTAGAGGTATTCGGCGTGGCGGTCGCGCTGGATGATCTGGGTCGAAGCGGGATCGGGCTCGAGGCCGAGGGAGGCGCAGACCCTCTCCTCGATCGACGGGTCGAGGTGCGCGAAGGTGCCGACGGCGCCCGAGATCTTCCCCGCGCGGATCGACTCGTGGGCGGCATCGAGCCTCGCCTCATCCCTCTCGATCTGCGCGTGCCACGACGCGAGCTTCAGGCCGAACGTGATCGGCTCCGCGTGGATGCCGTGCGTGCGGCCGATGCAGGGGGTCCGCTTGTGCTCGATCGCCCGCCGCTTCACCGCCTCCTTGAGGCGCCGGAGCTCCCTCAGGACCAGCTGCGCCGACTCCACCATCTGGAGCGCGAGCGCGGTGTCGAGGCAGTCCGACGAGGTCATGCCGAAGTGGAGCCAGCGCCCCTCGGGGCCGACCTTCTCGGCGACGGAGGTGACGAACGCGATCACGTCGTGCCGAGTCGTCTTTTCGATCGCGAGAACGCGAGCGAGGTCGACCGCCCCCTTCTCCTTGATGGCGGCCACGGCCTCCTGGGGGACGATTCCCTCCTCGGCCATCGCCTCCGCCGCGGCGATCTCCACCCGGAGCCACGACCGCAGCTTGTTCTCCTCGTCCCATATCCTGCCCATCTCGGGGAGCGTGTAGCGTGAGATCACGTCGTCTCTCCTCGCCTCGTCACACCTCGGCCGGACGGCTCGGGTGCTTCTGGTAGGTCAGCTCCAGGTGGACGGCGTCGCGGCCGATCGCGCGGAGTGCCGCGCGCCCCGTCTCGAGAGCCAGCCGGCCGTCGTTGTTCTTCTCCGAAAGGTGCGCCAGGAAGACCGTCCGCGTCGAGGGCGTCACCGTGACGGCGAGCAGCTCCGCTGCCTGGTCGTTCGACAGGTGTCCGGTCCGTCCCATGACGCGCTGCTTCACGTGCGCAGGGTACGCTCCCGAGCGGAGCATCGTAACGTCGTGGTTCGCCTCGACGACCAGGACGTCGCAGCCGCGGAGTCGCTCCGACGCGACGGCGGACGGGTACCCGAGATCGGTGGCGTACCCGACGCGCCTCCCGTCCTCCTCGACCACGTACCCGACGTTGTCGACCGCGTCGTGCGGCACGCTGAAGGGGTGCACGCGCAGCCCGGCCACCTCGAAGGCGCGGCCGGCCTCGATGACGACGAGCCCCGCGACCACCGATTCCCCGAGACCCGCCGCGGCCGCGGTGTCCCGCGTCGTGAAGACCGGGACGCCGTTCTTCCTCGAGAAGAGCGGGGCGCCGGAGACGTGGTCCCCGTGCTCGTGCGAGACGAGCACGGCGGCGATCTCGCGGGGCTCGACGCCGAGAGCGCGGAGCCGGCGCGACGCCTCCCGCTCGCTCAGCCCCAGGTCGATCAGGATCATGCCGCGTGAACCCTCGACGAGCGTGGCGTTCCCTGCGGAACCGCTCCCGAGGACCGTGACCCTCATCTCGATCCCGTGTGGCCGAAGCCGCCGGCGCCTCGAGGGGTCGCAGGGAGCGCGTCGGTCTCCCGCAGCGAGGTGCCGGGAACCCGCGCGAGGACCATCTGCGCGATCCGGTCGCCGCGGCGCAGCGTCACGGGCCGGTCGCCCAGGTTGACGGCGAGCACCTTGATCTCGCCGCGGTAGTCGGCGTCGATCGTCCCCGGGGTGTTGAGCATCGTGATCCCGTGCTCGAGCGCGAGGCCCGAGCGGGGGCGGATCTGCGCCTCCCATCCCGGCGGCAGCGCGATGGCGAAGCCGGTCGGGACGAGGGCGCGGCGCATGGGCTCGAGGGTGAGAGGGGCGTCGAGGCAGGCGCGCAGGTCGTAGCCGGCCGACTGGGCGGTCGACCGCGCCGGGAGCGGCAGATCGTTCCCCGGGAGGCGCTGGATCAGGACCTCGATGGGGCTTGACTCTTCGTCCATGTCCGGATGACGCGCGGGGCCACCCCGCGACGATTCAGAACGCGAACTGTTCGCGGCTCAGGTTCAATCCGTCGAGACGCCCGAGAACCGCGGCGGTGCACTTGCGGCCGTCGAGCATGGAGCGGGCGAGGCTCTGCACCTGCTCGCTCGTGACTTTGTCGATTTCCGCGATGATCTCGTCCAGGGAGAACTGCCGCTGGAAATAGATGTCCTGCCTCGCGAGGTTGCTCATGCGCGACGACGACGACT
This sequence comes from Acidobacteriota bacterium, assembly GCA_016195325.1. Taxonomy (NCBI): domain Bacteria; kingdom Pseudomonadati; phylum Acidobacteriota; species Acidobacteriota bacterium. The sequence goes on along the minus strand of JACPZX010000046.1, from coordinate 72,856 downwards.
CGAGCGAGAGCATGAGGTTCCCCTTGAGGTGATCCTTGGCCCCCTTCAGCTCCACGGCGTCGACCTTGACCTCTTTCACCTTCACGAGCTCCTCGCAGATCTGGCTCACGACCTCGCCCCCCCCGCCGGGGCGCGTCGCGGCGTAGACCGCGAAGTAGCCCGTGTCGGCGAACGAGTTCATGGCCGAGAAGACGTTGTAGGCGAGCCCGCGATCCTCGCGGATGTTCTGGAAGAGCCTCGACGACATCGTGCCCCCGAGGAGCGTGTTGAGGACGTAGCCGCTGTACCTCTCGGGATCGTTCTGCGCCAGGGCCGGAACGCCGATGCACAGGTGCAGCTGCTCGAGCTCCTTCTTCTCCCTGAGAACGATCTCGGCCCGGTGCTGAGGGATGCCGATGGGCCTCGGGGGGGTGCCGTCGGACAGCGACGAGAAGGTCTCCTTGATGAGCGCCGTGAGGCGCGGGTGATCGAGGTTTCCCGCCGCGGAGATGACGACGTTGCCGGGATGGTACGACGAGCGGAAGAACTTCCCGAGCATCTCCGGGCCGAGGGCCGTGACCGACTCGACGGTCCCCTGGATCGGCCGTCCGAGGGGGTGATCGCGCCAGATCGTCTCGGTGAAGAGGTCGTAGACCAGCTCGTCGGGGCTGTCCTCGACCATCTTGATCTCCTCGAAGATGACCTTTCTCTCCTTCTCGATGTGCTCGGGGTCGAAGCGGGGGCGGAGCACGATGTCGGAGAGGAGGTCGAACGCCACGCTGGCGTGATCGTCGAGGACGCGGGCGTAGAAGCAGGTGTACTCCTTCGACGTGAAGGCGTCGCACTGCCCGCCGATGGAGTCGATCGTCTTCGCGATCTCCTTGGCCGTGCGCCTCTCGGTCCCCTTGAAGAGCAGGTGCTCGATGAAGTGCGAGACGCCGTTCTCGGCCTCGGTCTCCTGGCGCGAGCCCTGCTTGAGCCACACGCCGAGGCAGACCGAGCGGATGTTCGGCATCGTCTCGGTGAGGAGAGTGAGACCGTTGGGAAGGATCTCGCGTCTGATCATCGCCGGCCCGGAAGTCGCTGGATGGATTGCGGTGTCGCGGGATCGCGGGTCGGGATCGCCTTCACCTACCCGGCGCGCCGCAAAGAGGCACCGAATCTATCACACGACGCCGGGGATTTCCGCCTGCATCCCGGCCGTCGATGGATGATTCGGATCCGGCGTGGGGGCGTTCGGATCCGAGTCGTCCTCGTCGTCCCCTTCATCCCCCTCGTCGTCCTCGTCCCCCGAGCCGTCGTCGGGCTGGTTCGGATCGTGGACGGTCCCATTCGCGTCCGGCGCGTGAGGAGGCGGATTTCCGGCCGGCGGGACTGGGGGCGTGGGCCCCTGCGGGTTGGGGCGCGGCGGTCCCGGCGGGTTCGCAGGCCGGGCCGGATGGTTCGGGTCGGCCGGATGGTTCGGGTCGGCTGGATGGTTCGGGTCGGCTGGATGGTTCGGGTCTGCGTTCACGGGGTTGCCGTAGGCGTCGTAGCCGCCGGAGCCATACCCCTGGTCTCCCCCTTCGGGCGGTTGCTGATCGCCGGATTGATCTCCGCGCATCCAACTGGGGTCGCCGTTGGCCACCGGCGCCGTCGGGTTCCTCGCCCCCTTTCCGATGTAGGCCGCGTCCTCGACGTTGCCCACCCCGCCGGTGAATTGCCTCGCGACGCCTCCGCTCCCGCCGGGCGGGGCCACCGCACCGAACTCCCCCTGCGCGAGGGGGGTGAAGGCCCAGTTGCTGAGCCAGGTCTGTCCCTTGTACTCGCGGATCGACTCGACCATCTTGCAGTCCACGACGCCGACGATCGGGAGGTTCATCTTCTGGATGCCCGTCGTCTTGAAGGTCTTCGGATCGAGGGCGCTCAGCTTCGACGACGCCCGGGCGTCCGGGACGCCCCCCTCGTCCTCGTCGTCGGCCGCGGTGTTCCGGCCGGTGATCCCGCGATCGAAGGGGTTTCCGAACCCTGTCGACGCCCCGCCGTTCTGTCCGGGCAGCATGCCACCCCGCCCCCGGCCACCTCTCGGATCGTTGAAGCCGGGGCCCGCGCCGACGGCGCACGGGTTGATGAAGCCGGTCCCGCCGGGGTGCAGATAGAGGTACTGCCATTGCCCGTTGGGATCGAAGGGGTTCTTGTAGAGCTTGCGCATGAACCGCACGCCGGCGGTGTTCCTCTTGGCGAGGATCTTGAGATCGCCGACCGGGAAGGCGTTGCCGTTCGACTTGCGGAAGGCCTCGAGCCCCTTGATGTACTGCTCGCCCCGGAAGATCAGCTCGACTTCCATCTCGCGGCGCATCTGGAAGGTCCAGGATTGCGCCGCGACGGTCATCATGATGAGCATGACGGCGACGCCCACCATCAGGAGGATGAGGAGGTGGCCCCGCTCGCGGCGCCCCCCGTCCTTCCCTTCGCTCGGCCGATCCGTCATCTGGAGCCCTCTATGCCGGCGTCATCATGGTATCGCCGTCGTGACCTGGATCGGGGGGGAGACGAACGCCCCTGATACGTCCTTCGCGACCACCTGGATGCCGCACGCCCCGCCGTTCGGCGGGGTCGGAGTAGCCGTCGGCGAGCAATTCTGGCTGCAGAAGCTCTGAGCCGGCGTGAATACCGACACCGCGTCCCCGTTCACGTCGGTCTTCGGCTGCGTCGGATTGAAGCTCCCCTGGAGGAGGTTGCGACTGGCGATGGACGTCGTCTGGAAGACGATCGTCAGCCCCGCGACTCCGTTGTTATTGGGATCCGTCGCAGAGGCTGTGAAGGTCACGGTCTGAGTGCAGGTGGAGAGGCTCTGGACGTCGGCGTCGAGCGAAACGCTGCTCAGGTTCCCGCTCACAACGTTGACCGACGTCGTCCCCATGATCGATCCGCTGAACGCGGTCACCGTCGCGCTCACCGTCGTGTTGAGCACGCTCGTCGCCTGCCCCTGGTTGTTGGTGATGACGGAGGTCTGCGCCGGCGGCGTCAGCGTCCCCGCGGAACTGGAGAAGACCACCTCCTGGTCGGGAAGGCGGGTGCCGTTCTTGGAGCGAAGCGTCGCCGTGATGTGCGTCTGCCCGGCGACCCCGCCTTGAACGACGACGGTCTGCGGGTTGGCCGAGACGGCGATCATGCTTCCGTCGGGGGCGATGGGGTCCTGCCGCACGCACGTCACGAGGGCGACGACGCCCAGCGACAGGGCGCAGGCGACGAGAACGGCCCGACCCGGACGCACCCGGCGGCGGGCGACGAGCCCTTTCACGTCTCGATCCATCGCGCAACTCCCCTCCCTCGGATCACCACTCATTGTAGGGCCTCCCGTCCAAACCGGTACCCGAAGCGCCGCTTTTCACGTCGTATATTCCGCGTTTTCCGAGCTTTCCGCCGGCCGTCGGGTCCTCCTGCCCCACATCCGTCGCGTAGACCGGAATCCAGGTGGACGGGGACTTCGTGAACGGGTCCTCCGGCACGGCCCTCAGGTACCCCTTGTCGACCAGCTCCCTCACGTCTTCGGGATAGTGCCCCCGATCGGCGAAGAACTGGTCGATGACGTCGCGGAAGGTGTGGAGGTCGGCCTTCAGGACCGCCTCCTTCGCGCGCGTCGGCGTGTCCCGCATGTTGGGGATCACCATCGTCGCGAGGATGCCGATCAGCGCGATGACGATGATCAGCTCAATCAGCGTGAAGCCCCCCGAACCGCCGCGGGGCCTGCCGCGCATGGAAGATCTCCGGGCGTGGATTCTCATGTCGTTGCCTTCGTCACCAGTCACGGTACTTGCTCCCGTCCAACGAGGTCTCCTCGCTGAGGGAGAAGACGTCGTAGACGTTCTGATGCCCCCACGAGTCGCTGTTGGGATCGTCCTGGATCGAGTGCATCCCCCAGCTCTGCTCTCCCGTCATCGGATCGATCGGGATCCGGCGCAGGAACCGGAGCTTCTTGTCGATGGCGCCCACCTGCGGGACCCCTTCCACGAGCGCCTTGATGTCCTCCGGGTAGCCGAAGCACTGGAGGCACCGCGGCTGGATGGCCCCGGAGTCGCTGAACTTCTTGAACTGGTCGATCGCCTCCCGCATCTGACGGAGCGCGCGGCGGAGGTCCATCTCCTTCTCGCGCCGGAGCGTCGTCCGGGCGATGGGGAGGACCATCGCCGAGAGGATCGCGAGGATGGTGATGGTCACCAGGACCTCGATGAGGGTGAGCCCCCTCGCGTCGCGCCCGCGCACCGGCATCATCTCAGGGGCTCACCGTGACGTCGGCGCCGCTCGGGTTCATCGGGATCGGCTTCCCCGACGCGTCCATCGCGGTCGATCGGATCACGTTCACGAGCGTCCGGCCGGCGGCGATGGGCTTGAACCGGATCGCGGCGGCGGATCCGCTCCCGGTCACCCCCTTGGCCGCGCCGTTGCGGCGGATCGAGAGCTCGACCGTCCCGTCCCCGACCTTCTGGGCGGTGAAGGTCGTCTGGGTGCCGTCCGAGCGCATGAAGATCCCCTCGAGCGCCTGGTCGAACTCGGCGACCGCGGGGTCGTACTTGAGGACCACGTCGAGCGACTGGAGGTCGGTCGCGCCGGCGACCATGACGTTGAACGCGAACCCCCCGCCTCCGGCGACCGTCAGCCTCCCGGGCGCCAGGGCGAGCGTGATCGGCGTCGCCGGCTGCGGCGCAGACGGTGTCTCCGGCGGCGCCTGGGGGGACGGCGGCGCGGGGGCGCGCGCTCCCGCGGCCCCCTCGTCGCCGGCGTCCTCCTCGTCGACGTTGCCGGCTCCCTCGAGATCCTCCTCGTCCGTCTTCGGCTTGACCGACGCCGGGGGCGGGGTGTACTCGACGCCCGGCGCGAACGCCGGCCCCTTCGGCTTCGCGGGGGTCGGCGCGGGGGCGGGGGGCGGCGCGGCCTGCGGGGCGGAGTTCTGGGGGGGTGCGGCCACGGGATTGGCGGCCGCGGGGGCGGCGGCGCTCTTGTCGTCCGCCTTCTTCTCGTTGGGCTTCTTCTCGTCAGGCTTCTTCTCGTCGGGCTTCGCGGCGGGCTTCTTCTCCTCGACCCTGGGCGGAGCGGGGGCCTGGTCGGCTCCTCCCGTCGCCGCCGCGTCCTCTTCGTCCTCGCTCTCCGACTCCTTGCCGGCGAAGGGATTCGGGCCGAAGGCGCTCGTCCCCTTGCCGCGGAGGTGCGGGTTCCCCTCGGTGCCGATGAAGAGCGCCTCGAGGTCTTCCTCGCGGATGTCGGGGATGCGGATGATGTGCGGCGTGAGCGTGAGGATCAGATCGGTCTCCCGGTGCGTGGAGGTGTGGGACGAGAAGACGCGCCGCAGCCCCGGAATGTCCATGAGGCCGGGGAACCCCGAGCGCCCTTCGGTGCCGTCGTCCCGGATGAGACCGGCGAGGAGGTTCGTCTCGCCGTCCTTCAGCCGGATGACGGTGTTGATCTGGCGCGTGTTGATCGACGGAGAGCTCTGGCCGTTCCCGGTGCTGACCTGGTCTCCGAGCTGGCTGACCTCGACGTTGAGCTTGAGCGTCACCTCCTTGTTGTGGTGCACGCGCGGCTCGATCTCGATCACGATGCCGACTTCCTGGTACGTGAAGGACGTGATCGGCACGACGTTGCCGCCGACGGTCCCGGCGGTGTTGAACGTCGTCGTGGGGATGGGGACGGAGTCGCCGAGGTGCAGGTTCGCCTTCTCGCCCTCCGTCACGCGCAGCTCGGGCTTGGCGACGACCTTCGTCCCCGAATCGGACTTGAGGAAGTCGAGCGTCACCTGGGGGATCGGACCGAGGGAGTAGGAGCCGACCTGCTTGAGGAGGCCGAGGTTGTTGAGCGGCAGGCTCGTCGGGCCCGTGAACTGGACGGTGTAGCGCTGCGGCGTGAGGTTGATGCCGAGCGTCTTGCTGATCGTGCGGCTGATCTCCATGAGCTCGACGTCGACCACCAGCTCGGCCTTCGACTTGTCGTTGGCCTCGATGATCTTCTGCGCGATCGCGACGCGGCTCGGCGTGTCGCGGATGGTGATGGCGTTGAGCTGGTTGTTCTGGACGATCTTGCGGGCGTCGAGCAGGGTGCGGAGGAGCGTCTGCACGTCCTTCACGTCGGCGTTCGAGAGGAAGAAGGTCTTGATGACCTCGTCCTCGATCTCCCGGCGCTTCTGCTGGTTGTCGTCGGCGAGCATGATCGTGTTCTCGTCGATGACTTTGAAGAAGTGCTTGTTGATCAGCATCAGCGTGTTGATCGCGTCCTCGAAGGACACGTTGGCCAGGTCGATGTCGATCTTCTTCTTGAGATCGAGCTTCGAGTCGTATAGGAAATTGATCCCGGACGCCTTGCTGAGCGCCTCGTAGATCTTGCCGAGCTCGGTCTGCTGGAACTTGAGGATGATCGGGATGTTCGAGGCGGGGTTGAGCTTCGGGACGCCGAGGCTGTTCTTCGCCTTCTCCTTGAGCAGCTCGAGGTCGGTCTTCGCGTTGGAGCTGTCGCGCTGGTGCCGCCACTCGATCATCGCCTTGTCGAGCTCGGTGGCCGCGAACTGGTTGGTCGGGTCGAGGAACGTCGTCTGCTCCAGCTCGCCGATGGCGAGCTCGAGCTGATTCGACGAGAGGTAGCGCTTCCCTTTCTCGAAGTGGGTCTGCGAAGCCTTCAGCCTCGCCTCCTGGAGCGCGATGTGGTACCGGGTGTTCTTCGGCTCCATGGAGGCCGCCTTCGCGTAGGAGAGCACCGCCTGATCCCAGTCGCCCAGATCTCCCGACCTCTCTCCGTCGCGGTAGACGCTGTTCGCGGCGCATCCAGCCGCGAGCAAGGCGCCCGTCAGCAGGACGAGCGCGAGAAGGCCTCGGCGGCCCCGATTCACCCCGTTCAACGATGTCACCCGAACGCCTCCCATCTCACGATCCCAGATCGATGCGCTTCTTCGCGTCTTTGTACACCGGATCGGAGTAGCCGATTTCGACCGAGTCGATGCCTATCGTGAGGACCTTGAACTTCCCCTCGATCACGTCCCCCCGGGCGCCGAGGACGACGTCGGTGCCGTTCAACAGGACGGCGATCCTGTTCTCCTTCGGCCCGAGATAGCCGACGAGCCGGTAGTTGATCGGAGGGGGCGGGGGGATCGTAGGGCCGCTCGGCGCGGCGGCGGCCGCCCTCGCCTGCGCCTGCGCGACGTCCTGCTGCCGCTTCAGCGCCTCCCCCGCCTCGCGCGCGCGGCGCTCGTTGTCCTCCTGCGCCTGTTTCTGCTGGAGCTCCGCGCGCTGCCGGGCCTCCTCCTCGAGCCCCTTGAGGCGCGCCTCCTCGGCCTTCCTCATCGCCTCGAGCTCCGCGGGTGTCGGGGGCGGGGGCTTGGCCACGCCGTACTGGAAGACGTTGCGCCCCCCCTGATCGTAGGCCGGCCCCGCCGCCCCGAGAACTCCCGTGACCGAGATGCTCTGCACCGCCTTGAGGTCGACGAGCTTCGCCGTGTCGGGCTCGGGGCCGACGCCCCGCGTCGTCCCCGGGATGAGGCTCTTCCCCGCGAGCTCCACGTACACGACGTAGCCCAGGATCGCCACCAGGAGCACCGCGACCGCCGTCTTGACCTGGTTGTTCACGTCAACCCCTCGCCGCGATCGACGCGCCCTTCGGGGTCACATCGGAGTCGAAGAAATAGGTGGAGACGGCGATGTCGAGGCTCAGGATCACCCCGCCCTCCTTGGAGTCGGCGAGGGAGACGGAGTCGATGATGATGAAGTTCTCGGATCGCTCCAGCGCGTTGATGAAGGCGCGCAGGCTCTCGTAGGGCCCGGTCAGCGGGAGGATGGCCGAGAACCGGACGATGCTGTCCTTCTCGAAGATCTGTCGCCCGTAGGAGATGCTCTCGGGGTTGATGTTGAACTTCCTGGCGATGTCGCGGATCTCCTTCTGGATCGGGATCATCCGGCGCCGCTTCGTCGAGAGGACGTTGTCGAAGAACGACTGCAGGCTCTGGTTGCCCCCCATCACCCGGTCGTAGTTCGCCTTCAGATCGGCGATCTTCGCACGCCGCTTGGCGAGGCGGTCCTGGAACGACTCCTGTTCCTGGCGGATCGTCCGCGCCTGCTCCGTGCGGGGAAGGTTCACGAGGAACGCGAAGGCCAGGTTGGCCCCGAGCCAGATGACGAAGATGGCGAGGACCGCTCCCATCCTCTCGCGGATGTCGAACCGCGCCGGGGGGGTCACGGCGCCCCCTTCCCGGCGGCCCCGGCGTCGGGAGCGCCCGCCGCGGCGTTCGGGTCCGGGCCGGCGGCCGGCTCGCCCGCGCCCCCTTCGGCCGGCGCGGCGCGATTGCGCCTCCGCTCCGCCGCCTTCGCCTTCCCCTCGGGGATGTAGCCGAACGCGATGTTGAAGCGAATCTCCCCCTGCCCTTCCTTCGAGCTCTCCTGCAGCGGGTAGACGAAGCTGAAGTAGTCGGAGTCGAGCAGCGACGCCTCGAACCGCAGCAGGCTGTCGTAGTCCCTGGTCAGCGCGTCGAGGCTGACCTCCGTCCCCTCCTTGGTGATCACGGGGCGGATCGACCGGAGCCTCACGTTCTCGGGCTGGACCTTCTCGAGCCGATCGAAGAGATCGCTCCAGGAGAACAGCCGGCTGAGGATGATCCCGTTCGCGAACGAGCTGCGATCGTTGAGAGACTTGAGATCGAGCTTGGTCACGGTCTGCGTCATCGAGACGACTTCGGTCGAGAGGCGCGCGAACTCGGCGTGCTGATCCTCACGGATGCCGTCCCACTTCGCGACCTCCTCCCCCGTCTGGCTGTACGTCCTCGCGTTGTACTCCGTGAACGCGGCGAGCGCGACGGCGGCGAGCATGATGCCGGCCCAGTGCAGGAGGTTGTTGCGGAACGGCCTCGTGGCGAGGTTGATGCCGAAGCGGATCACGACGCCGTCCTCCCGGCGGCCGCGCCGATCGCGGGAAGCAGCCGCTGCAGCGTCCGCTCTCCGTGCTCCCCCGAGACGCGCCCGTTCACGCTGAGGATGCGCGCGGGATCGATCATGGCCACGCGTGCGACGTCCGTCGCGGACGAGAAGACCTCGGAGACCGCGGCGCGGTCGAGGTCGGTGACGCGGAGATAGGCGCAGGCGAGCCCCTTCCCCTCGACCTTGTCGCGGTAGTACAGGAGCGACGTCTGCAGCTCCCTCTTCAGCAGCCTGAGCGATCCCTCGCCTCCGTCGTCGTCGAGCCCCACCGCGAACGCCTTGCACCGGAAGAAGACCAGGCTGTCGCCCCGGAAGATGGCGAACGAGAAGTAGGTGCCGCTCACGTTGGCGATGAGGAACTCGCTTCCCGGAGCTATCTCCTTCGCGAGGACCGGCTGGTAGAGGTTCAGCAGGCTGAAGGTGCTCAGCTCGACAAGCCCGATCTCGATGCCGAAGCTCCTGAAGACCGACTCGAACTCCTCGATCACGGAGCGCGGCGTCATCACCGCCAGCACGCTGATCTGCCCGCCGGGAGCCTTCAGGATCTGGTAGTCGAGCGCCGCGTCCTCGACCTTGAATGGAACCGCCTTCTTGGTCCGGTAGCGGATGAGATCGAGAGTGTCCCGGCGGCTCCCCGGAATCGACTCGAACGGCAGGATGGACACGCGCGCGTAGTTGTCCGGGATGACGAGGGACGCGCTCCGGAACTTCACCGGCTCCTTGAGGACGAGCTTCTCGACGATGGCCCGGTAACGCTCCGGCGAGGTGAGCCGGGCCTTCATGAAGTCGATCTCGATCAGATCCGGCGGGACCTCCTCGACGTCGAACGACGCCAGGTACCGCTCCTGCTTCCGCCTCCCGATCCGCACCATCGACAGGCTCCGCGTGTCCAGCTCGAACGCGACGGGGGGGTACTTCGGCGTGAGCCAGCCCCACGTCGGGCGGCGGATCGCGGGCCCCCGCATCCACGCGGGAAGCTGCAGTCGCCCCGGAAGCCGCAACGAGAAGGCCAAGCGAATCTCCTAGTCGATGAACGTCACTTTGTTGATCTCGCGAAGCGTCGTGTCGCCCGCGAGCACCTTCTCGACCGCCGACTCCCTCAGGAACTTCATCCCCTCCTCCTTGGCGGCGCGCTTGATCTCGGCCGCGGACTTCCGGCTGAGGATCAGCTCGCGCACGTTGTCGGAGAGATCGAGGATCTCCGAGATCGCCATGCGGCCGCGGAATCCGGTCCCGTTGCAGTCGATGCAGCCGCGCCCCTCGTAGAACGTGTGATCCTTGTAGGTCTTCACGTCGAGCCCGGACTCCTCGAGCTGCTTCGGCTCGACGGTCATGGGACGGCGGCACGACTTGCAGATGAGACGGACGAGCCGCTGCGCCAGCACGCAGTTGAGCGCCGACACGAAGTTGTACAGCTCGACCTTCATGTTGAGGAAGCGGCCCAGGACGTCGACGACGTTGTTCGCGTGGACGGTCGTGAAGACGAGGTGGCCGGTGAGCGCGGACTGCACCGCGATCTGGGCCGTCTCCTCGTCGCGGATCTCTCCGACCATGATCTTGTCGGGGTCGTGCCTCAGGATGGAGCGCAGCCCGCGGGCGAAGGTGAGCCCCTTCTTCTCGTTCACGGGGATTTGGGTAATTCCGGGGAGCTGGTACTCGACCGGGTCCTCGATCGTGATGATCTTGTCCTCGTCGCTCTTGATCTCGCTGAGCGCCGCGTACAGCGTCGTCGTCTTCCCCGACCCGGTGGGGCCGGTCACGAGGAACATGCCGTACGGCTCGGTGATCTGGCGGCGCAGGATCTTCAGCTCGGCCGGGGAGAAGCCCAGCACCTTGAGGCTGAGCTCGCGGAACGACTCGTTGGCCGACTCCTTGTCGAGGATGCGGATGACGCAGTCCTCGCCGTGGACCGACGGCATGATGCTGACGCGGAAGTCGATCGTTCGCCCCTTCACCTTCAGCTTGAAGCGCCCGTCCTGCGGGACGCGCTTCTCGGCGATGTCGAGCTCCGACATGACCTTGATGCGCGAGATGATCGTCGAGTGGAACTGCTTGTCGATCGGGTCCATCGCCTGGTACAGCGTGCCGTCGATGCGGTACTTGATGACGACCTCGCGATCCCGGGTCTCGATGTGGATGTCCGAGGCGCGGCGCTGGAGGGCGTTGAAGACCATCGAGTCGACGAGCTTGATGATCGGCGAGGTGTCCGACGTCAGCCGGTCGATCGAGAGCGACTCCTCGCCGTCCTCGTCCTCGCGGATGAGCTGGACGCGGAACTCCTCGGTGGCCTCCTCGAGCACGCGCTGGCTCGACTCGGACTTCTTGAGGATCTCCTGGATGGCGGTGCGGGTGCCGACGCTGATCTCGACCGGCTGAGCGAGGAGGCTCTCGAGCTCGTCGATCATCAGGACGTCGGTCGGGTCGGAGATGACGATGACGAGCGAGCGCCCGTGGCGCTTGTACGGGACGAAGTTGTAGCGGAACATCAGATCGACGGGGATCGATCGGAACAGCTCGTGATCGATCTCGAAGTCTTTCAGATCGACGTACGCCAGACCCAGCCGCCGCGCGAGCCGCTGCGCGATGACGTTCTCCGACGCGACGTCGGTGGCCTCGGCGGTCGACGAGCCCGCCGCGGGCTCCGCCCCCTCCTGCATGGGCTGGATGCTCTCCACCGGATCCCCGTTGTCGATCTCGCTCACAGCGACCTTCCCGTCCTTCCCGGCACCCGGCCTTCAGTACTGCGACGACGTGTACGAACGGATCAGCGGGAGGTAGATCGCGAGGAGCATCGTCGCGATCACGCCTCCCATGAAGATCAGCATCGCCGGCTCCATGAGCGCGACGAGCGTCGCGAGATTGTTGTCGATCTCCTCGTCGTAGAAGTTGGCGACGTTCGACAGCATGTCCTCGAGGGCGCCCGTCGACTCGCCCACCTTGATCATCTCGACCGACATGTCGGTCATGATGCCGGTCTGCTCGAGGGACTCCCAGAGCGACCCTCCCTCCCGGACCTTCTGGCTCACCTCGAGGATGCGCCGCTCGAAGATGCGGTTGCCGATCGCGCGCGCCGAGATGTCGAGGCTGATCACCAGCGGGATGCCGCCCGACGTCAGCGTCGCCAGCGTCCGGGTGAAGCGCGAGATGGCGTACCGGTGCCAGATGCCGCCCAGGAGCGGGACCTTCAGCTTCCACGTGTCGAGCTTCAGCGCCCCGAACGGCGTCCGCACCCACGTGCTGACGCCCACGATCGTGAGGAGGGTCACGGGGACCCAGATGAGGATGTTGTCCCGGACGAGCCCCGACGCGCCCACGAGCATGCGCGTGATGAGCGGCAGCTCGGTCCCCATGTCCGAGTAGAACTCGCGGAACTTCGGCAGGATGTACGTGAGCAGCAGGATGACGAGGCCGAACGCCATCACCAGGAGGATGGCCGGGTAGATGAGCGCCGAGACCACCTTCTTGCGAATCGCGAGGATCGTCTTGGTGTAGGCGATGTAGCGGCGGAGGACCGTCGCCACCTCCCCCGAGCGCTCCCCGGAGGCCAGGCTCGAGGCGTAGATCTTCGGGAAGAGGCCCCCCTGCGACTCGAAGGCATCGGAGAGGGAGGCCCCGGCCTTCACCTGGTCGCGGATGTCCGCGAGGGCGCGCTTGAAGACGAGGTTCTTGCGCCGCTCCATCAGGATCTCGAGGCTGGTGACGATGGGGAGCCCCGCCTGGATGAGCGACGCCAGCTCCTGGTTGAAGATCAGGAACTCCTTCGACGAGATCCGCCGCTTCTTCAGGGCGCTGAAGTCGAGAAGCGACGCGAGGCCGCTCTTCTTGCGGATCCAGTAGACGAAGTAGTCGCGCGCCTCGAAATCCTTGCGGAGCGTGTCCTCCGTCTCGGCGGCGTAGACCTGCTCGAGGATCTGGCCTCCCGGCGTCCCGACCTTGCACACGTACTCCGCCACGGCGTCTCCCTCAGGGCTCTTCGGCCGGACGGACGGGGCCGGCCGGCTCGATCGTGGCGGTGACGGACAGGAACACGGCGCGCCGGCTCTCCTGGCTGCTCGTGGCGCCCAGAAGGAGCTGCTGGTTGTTCCTCAGGTTGACCACCGTGTCCCAGATGGGAACGGCCCGGGGCGAGGCCGACCCCGGATCGCGGACCAGCCGATCGAGCGCGAAGCGATCGAACTTCACGATCCCCTGGCGATCCGCGACGGTGTCCACGCGGAAGCGCACTCGGAACTCCTCGCCGATGCTGAGCGTCGACTGCGCCCCCTCCACGCCGACCATGGACGCGCTCCCGAGCACGGAGACCTCGCTCCACTTCGTGACGTCGCGAAGGAGCGACGGGACCCCCGACAGATCCTCGCCGCGGCGCGTGGCGGCGGGATCCGCCTGCGTCGCCCTCAGCACCTGGATGACGAGGCGCACGGAGCGGGGCGGCTGATCGAACCCGGCGATGAGGTCGCCGATGCGCGCGAGATTCGCGGGCGTGTCCCGGACGGTGACGGCCCGGAGCCTCGGCTGGACGGTGTACGACCCGCCGTCGCCGATGGCCGGCTCGATCAGGAGGACGACGTCCTCGACCGGCTTGAAACGGATGGAGAAGAGGCGTGTGGTGAGCTGCTCGTCGGGCGCGGCGCCGGCCGCCATCGACAGCGTCGCGAGGACGAGCGCGGCGGCCGCGGCCACGCGGGCGCGGAACCGCGGCGTCACAGGTTGATCCCTTCGTCGACGATCAGCACGACCTCGGTGACGGCCTCGTCGCGGCCATAGACCTTCATCGTCAGGACGCGCGCGGAGGGGGAGCGGACGTCCTCGAGCGTCGCGGGGACCGGCTCCCCGGGCTGCCCGGCGCTCGGCAGGACCCGGCGCCAGTCGGGGGCGGCCGCTTCGCGAAAATCGCGGGAGGCGGGCGTTGCGCGCCACGGCCTCACGACCGCGACGGCCGCGACCACCAGGAGGGCGGCCGCCGCGCTCCACGCGATGGCGGGCCTGAGGAGCCGAGCGCGCCACGATCGCGCCTCCGCTTCGGCGGCGTGGATGTCGGCGCGAACCGCGGGCCAGAAACCGGCCCAGAACTCGTCCGGTCGCTCCTCGTCGGCGAGCGGCGCGAACATCTGGAGAGGATCGCGCGCGATGACGCGGGAGCGGCAGGCCTCGCACGCGTGGATGTGGAGGCGCATCGCGCGGCGCTCGGGGGGCGGGACCTGTCCCTCGAGGTACGACTCGAGGAAGGCCCTCACCCTCTCGCAGTCGAAGATCTCGCGGGGGGCGGTCATGGTGCCGCCTCGCGCGGGCCCGGCTCAGCGCCCGCGGGCGATCTCCGGATACCGCCGGCGGAGATACTCCTGGAGGACGCGCCGCGCCTGGAGCAGGTGGTTCCGGACGGTCGAGGCGCGGATCCCCATGATCCGCGCGATCTCCTCCGCAGGCATCCCCTCGATCTCGCGCAGGGAGAAGACCGCGCGCTGGGCCGCGGAGAGCCTTCGAGCGGCCTCGGACCATACGCGGCGGACGTCGGCCCGGTGGATCGCGGCGTCCTGCACCGTGGGCATCGCGCCCGGGAGCGGCTCTCCCTGGATGGCGTCGAGATCCGCGCCCGTGATCTCGTGGCCGCGGCGGACTCGGCGGTAGTGGTCGAGACTGAGGTTGACGACGATCCTGAAGAACCAGGGGTCGAAGCGGCCCGATTCGTCGAAATGCTGGATGGATCCCCAGAGCCTGACGAACGCGAGCTGTGAGATGTCCTTCGCGTCATCCTCGCTCCCGACGATGTTGAGGGCGATCCGGAAGACTCTCTGGCGCTTGAGCTCGATCAGCTCGGCGAGCGCGCCTTCGTCCCGCTGCTTCACGCGGCGGATGAGCGCTCTCTCGTCGCTCATCCCGAATACCCGCGCCGCGAGGAGATCGTTCGGCGTGCACACCTCATACGAACCTCGCGCCCGCGCCGTCTAGGCGATCTTCGACCCCGTGTCGAACTCAAGAAATCCTCAATTTATGCAGTGACTTAGGGGGTGTCAACGCGACGCCCCGGGCGGAAGGGGTCGTATCCCAGGGGCGGGATCGGCTCGGTGCGGCCGTCGGGGCGGGCGATGCGGAGCCCTTGGCGCCGCGCGGTGATTCTGCCGATGAGCAGTGGGCCCGCCCCGGAGTCTTTCGGCCAACGGGCGAGGAGCGGCTCCCGCCTCCTCGGCACCGTGAAGAGGAGCTCGTAGTCCTCCCCGCCGTGCAGGGCCAGATCGAGCGCGTCGCGCCGGCGCCGTCTCGCCCACGCCCGGGTCGCCTGGGAGACGGGAATCGCCTCGCGCTCGATCCTCGCGCCGACCCCGCTCGCGTGGCACAGCCGGCGGAGATCGACGGAGAGGCCGTCGCTCAGATCCGTCGCGGCCGAGGCGACGCCCTTCGACGCGAGAAACCACCCGGCCGCCAGTCGCGGCCTGGGATCGAGGTGCGCGCGGAGCAGCTCCGCCGCCTCCCGGCGCGCCGCGGGATCGATCCGCCGCCCCGGCGGCCCGGCGGCCCCCGCCGGATTCCACGAGAAGCCCGCCTCGAGCAGCAGCCGCCCGGCGGCCGAGGCGCCGAGCGGCCCGGACACGTAGACGCCATCGCCGGGCCTCGCTCCCTGGCGCGTCAGGATCCTCCTCCCGCGCCTTCCGATCGCCGTGATCGCGATCACGACGCCGCGGGGGGAGCGCACCGTGTCGCCTCCGATCCAACGGACGCCGGCCTCGGCCGCACCGTCGGCGAGCCCATCGACGAGAGCGCGGAGGAAGCGCGCGGGCAGGCCGGAGGGAAGGCCGAGCGCGACGACGAAGGCCTCGGGCCTGCCGCCCATGGCCGCGATGTCGCTCAGATTCACGGCGAGGGACTTGCGCCCGATGAGGAAGGGCGGCTCGGTCGCGCGGAAGTGGACGTCCTCTATGAGGGCGTCGGTCGTGACGAGGGAGCGCCCGAGCACCGCGGCATCGTCGCCGGGGCCGTGGGGCGGCGGGAGGAACGCGCGGCGGTGCCTGCGGACGAGCGCGTCGACGAAGCCGGCCTCGCCGAGCCTCGATAGATCCACTCCACCTCCCGCGCCGCCTCGTGTCGACGGCGCGGGGATCGCGCCGTGCCTCGGCGGCGGGGCGGAGTATACCCGCGGGTCAGGATCGGGCGGCGCGCGGATCCGTTCTGGTGCTCCGGCTGCCGAGGGCCGCCGCCGGCCGCGCGGGGCGGCGGGCGCGTCCCGAGCCCCGCACGGGGCGCCCCACGCCCCCCCGCGAGGAGCGGCCGCCCGGCTTCGCGTCGGTGAGCGCGACGCGGAAGACCTCGACGACGTCGCCGACGAAGACGAACTTCATCCCCTTCACGACGTACTCGGGCAGATCTTCGAGGTTTCTCCGGTTCAGCTCGGGCATGATCACCGTCGTGATCCCCGCGCGGCGCGCCGCGAGGATCTTCTCCTTCACGCCGCCGATCGGCAGGACGTTCCCGCGCAGCGTGATCTCTCCGGTCATCGCGACGTTGCGCCGCACCGGCCGGCCGGTGAACGCCGAGATCATCGACGTGGCCATCGTGATCCCCGCCGACGGGCCGTCCTTGGGAATGGCCCCCTCCGGAACGTGCACGTGGATGTCGTGGGTCGCGAAGAATTTCGCCGAGATACCGAGCGATTCGGCGCGCGCCCTCGCGTACGTGAGCGCCGCCTGGGCCGACTCCTTCATGACGTCTCCGAGCTGGCCCGTGAGAGTCAGCGACCCGCGCCCGGGCATGATCCCCGCCTCGATGAAGAGGATGTCTCCGCCGCTCGGCGTCCAGGCGAGGCCGGTGGCGACGCCGACGCGATCCTCCTTGAGGCTCTCCTCGGGGAGGACCTGCGGCGCGCCCAGGTACTTCTCGACCAGCGCCGGGTTGATGCGAACCTTCTTCGAGTCCCCTTCCGCGACGCCGCGCGCCACCTTCCGGCAGACGGAGGCGATCTCGCGCTCCAGGTTGCGGAGCCCGGCCTCGCGCGTGTATCCGCCGATGATCCGGCGCACCCCTTCGTCCGCGAACTCGACGAGCGCCGGCCTCAGGCCGTTCTCCTTCACCTGCTTCGGCACGAGGTGCCGGCGGCAGATCTCGAGCTTCTCCTCCTCGGTGTACCCCGAGAGCTGGATGATCTCCATCCGATCGCGGAAGGCGGGGTGGATCGGGTCGAGCAGGTTCGCCGTCGCGATGAACATCACGTTGCTCAGATCGTACGGCACTCCGAGGTAGTGATCGCGGAACGAGAAGTTCTGCTCGGGGTCGAGCACCTCGAGGAGGGCCGAGGACGGATCGCCGCGGTAGTCCGCTCCGAGCTTGTCGACCTCGTCGAGCATGAACACGGGGTTCGTGACGCCGGCCTGGTGCATCCCCTGGATGATCCGGCCGGGCATCGCGCCGACGTACGTGCGCCGGTGACCGCGGACCTCCGCCTCGTCCCGGACGCCGCCGAGCGAGATGCGCACGAAGGTTCGCCCGAGCGCCCTGGCGATCGATCGGCCGAGCGACGTCTTGCCGACCCCCGGTGGCCCGACGAAGCAGAGGATGGGCCCCTTCATCTTCTTCTTGAGCTTCCGCACGCTCAGGTACTCGAGGATGCGGTCCTTGACCTTGTCGAGGCCGAAGTGGTCGTCGTCGAGTATGGAATGCGCCTTCCGGATGTCGAGGTTGTCCTTGGTCTCCTTGCTCCACGGGACCTCGACCATCCAGTCGAGGTAGTTGCGGAGCGTCGCCGTCTCGGCCGCGTCGGGATGCATCCTCTCGAGCTTGCCGAGCTGCCGGTCGAACTCCTCGGCGACCTTCTCCGGCATCTTCGCCTTGCGCGCCTTCGTCCGGAGCGCCTCGATCTCCTCGGCGAGCTCGTTTCCCTCGCCGAGCTCCTGCTGGATCGCCTTCATCTGCTGCCTGAGGAAGTACTCCTTCTGCGACTTGTCGATCTCCTCGCGGGTGTGCGTGTTGATCTCCTGCTGCATCTGCAGCAGCTCCGCCTCCTTGTTGAGGAGATCGTGGACCTTGCGGAGTCGCTTGGCGGGATCGACCGTCTCGAGCACGTCCTGCGCGTCCTCGATCTTGAGATCGAGGTTCGACGCGACGAGGTCGGCGAGGCGGCCCGGCGACTCGAGGTTGGTCGCGACGACCATCACCTCGGAGGAGATCGCCTTCCCGAGGTTGACGCTCTTCTCGAGCGAGCGCTTCACGGCCCGCATCAGCGCTTCCTGCTCGAGCCCCGCCGATCCCGCGTGGGACTCGTCGACGCGCGTGATCACGGCCTCGGCGAAGGTCTTGCCGTCGACGAACTCCTGGACCTTCGCGCGCGCCACCCCCTGGACGAGGACGCGGACGCGGTTGTCGGGAAGCTTGAGCATCCGCATGATGACGCCGACGGTGCCCGTCTTGTAGTGATCCTTCGACTTCGGATCGTCCTCGTCCTTGTCGCGCTGGGCGAGCAGCAGGACCATGCGGTTCCCCGCGAGGGCGTGGTCGACCGCCGCGATCGAGCGCTGCCGGCTGACCGACAACGGCATGATGATGAACGGGTAGACGACGAGTCCCCGGAGGGGGAGGACCGGCAGGCGATCCGGAATCTTGACGTTTTCCTCGGGCTTCATGGTCTCAGGCGGCACCGGCAGTCTCCTCCTGGATCTTGATCACGACTTCCTCGCCCCGGCGGTTCGACACCTTGGGGAAGAGCACGACCAGCACCCCGTGGTTCAGCGAAGCCTCGGCGCCGCGCGTGTTGACCTGCTGCGGGAGATGCACCACGCGGCGGAACGCGCCGTACGCGCGCTCCATGCAGTGAAACTTCGCGCGCGCCTCGGGGCGCGTGGGCGCCTTGTCGCCGGAGATCACGAGCGCGTCCCCCTGCGCCACGAGGCGCAAGTTGTCGAGGCAGACCCCCGGCACCTCGCACTTCACGACCAGGCGATCCTCGGTCTCGCAGATGTCGACGTTGGGAAGCCATCGCTGCGCGCCGTCGCCCTCGGCCCCGCGCGTCTCGAGCAGGACGTCGAAGAGCTTGTTGACCTCGCTCTGGATGCGCGCGAGCTCGAGGAAGTGGCCGAAGTTCCCATCCATGTGGAGCCTCCCGGAATCGAGACGGGGCCTGCGTGCGGCGAAGTATGGTGGCCACCCGGCGGGCGCGCAAGGCGCCGCGCGTCAGCCGTCGCCGCGCGCCCCTTCCTTCTCTTTCTCTTTCTCGGCGGCGTCGTCGACCTTCTTGAGCTCCATGAGCGTCTTGAGCTCGTCGAGGAAATCCGTGACGTCCTCGAACTGGCGGTAGACCGACGCGAACCGGACATACGCCACCTTGTCCAGCTCCTTCAGCCTCTGCATGACGAACGCGCCGACCTTGGTCGTCGGCAGCTCCTTGTCGGGGCTCTCCTGCAGCCGTGCCTCGACCTCGTTGCAGATGTCCTCGAGATCCTTGACCGCCACCGGGCGCTTCTTGCAGGACGTGTGCAGGCCCGCCATCAGCTTCTCGCGGTCGAACGCCTCGCGGCGCCCGTCCTTCTTCACCAGCCTCAGGTTGGGCTCGTCGATGCGCTCGTACGACGTGAACCGCCGATTGCACTTGAGGCACTGGCGGCGCCTCCGGATCGTCAACCCCTCCTTCCCCTCGCGGGAATCGACCACCTTGTCCTGCAGGTGGCCGCAGAAGGGGCATTTCATGTGTCGCTCCGCGCGGCGGATCGGCCGCGCGACGCTCCCGCCTCCACCGGCTGCGGCGAGGGGATGGACGGGACCTCAGGGCGCGGCGCGGGGGCGCCGGCGAGAGAGCCGCTCCCCGAGCGCACGCCGGCCGTGATCCCCGAGAAGCTCAGGCCTTCCTTCCAGAGGAACGCGAAGCCCATGATGATGACGGGGCCGACCGCGAAGACGTGCATCACGAGAATCGCGGCGGCCGCGGCGGACGGATCGACGCCGAAGAACCGGGAGAGGGCCTGCTGGCCGAACCATTCGTACGTCCCGACGCCGCCCTGCGTGGGGATCGCGATGCCGAACGTGAGCGCCCCGAGCATCAGCAGCGAGCCGGAGAGCGGGATGTCGATGCCGAACGCCTTCACCGAGAACCAGATCGAGAACGCGATCACAAGCCAGATCAGGTACGAGTACGACCAGGCCGCGATGAGCGCGCGCCCCCCCTTGATCACCTCGAAGCCGTCGACGACGGTGTGGAAGATCTTGTGGACCGTCGCGCCGGCCCGCGAGGCGGGGCTCACGACGCGCTCGAGGAGCGAGGCGACCCGCCCCCGGAAGTGGACCACCGCGTAGAGCAGCGGGAACGCGAGCACGATGAAGAGCCCCATCGCGACTCCCCAGCCGACGCTCATCCCCGCCGCGGCCTCGCGACCCATCCCCCCTTCGGGGCCGAGGAAGAAGATGAGGTAGATCGCGAAGAGCGACGCGACGGTCAGCGCGTCCATCAGCCGCTCCAGGAGAATCGTCGCGATCGCGCCGCCCTTGCTGATGTTCTCGCGGCCGGCGAGGAGGACCGGGCGCAGCACCTCGCCGAGCCGTCCCGGCAGGAGCATCGTGACCAGGTACCCGATGGAGATGGTGGAGATGAGGTTGTAGTAGCCGACGTCTTTCTTCAGGGGGCCGAGCAGGATCCGCCAGCGGGCCGCGCGGAGGAGGCAGTGGACGACCTGAATCCCCGCGGCAAGGATGAGGAGCCACCACCCCGCCCCCACGTTTCGGAGCGACTCGCCGAGCTTGGCGAGGTCAATGCTTCGGAAGAAGAGATAGAGGAAGACGGCGGGGAGCAGGATCGACGCGGAGAGCCTGATCGTGCGTGACCACATCCATGCCTCGTCGCCGTGCGGTGGGCGGCGGGAAGCAGCGCCTCTCCTCCCCGTCCGCTGGTGAATTCACGACCGCGGGCACTGTACTACAGCCGTTTTCCGAGGGTCAACGAACCGCAGGCTACCCGGTCTCCTCCGGATCCATCCCCGCTGGCAACGCCGGGAGGACGCGCATCGTGCGGTGGTTCCGGAGCGTCACCATGCCCGCGGGCATTCCCTTCCCCTTCCGCACCTCCTTGCGCTGGCAGTAGTGAACGTCGATGTCGCCGTCCCGCGCCCCCTTGCTGAACCACGCGGCGATCGCCGCCGCCTGGATCAGAGCCGATTCGGGGACCTGCTTCGAGCGTCCCGGGTTCCTGAGGATGACGTGCGCGCCCGCGCGCCCCGCCGCGTGGAACCAGTAGTCGTGCGGCGACGCGATCTTGAACGTGAGCATGTCGTTCTCCGCGGCGGTGCGGCCGACGAGTATCACGCGGCCGTCGCCCGTGCGGAACTCACGGACGCGGACGAACGACGGTCGCCGGCCCGACTCGCGGCGCTCGCGAGCGCGGACGACCTTCACGAGCCCGGACGTGCTCAGAGCGACCTCGAGCTCGGACAGCTCCCCGGTCGACACCGCGCCCATGAGGCGCGTGGACGCCGCCCTGAGCGCCTCGGCGCGACGGCGCGTGTCGGCGAGGCGCGCCGCGATCGTGGCGGAGGCGCGCTTGAGCTTCTTCGCGCGGCGAAAGAGCGCGTCCGCGTTCTCGCGGAGGTCGAGGCTCGGATCGATGGCGATCCGGACCCGCGGCATGCCGGGATCGAAGTAATCGACCAGCTCGACCTCGGCCCCGTCGCGCCTCGCGGTGGCGAGCGACGCGAGCAGCAGCTCACCGCGCTTCCCCACGCTGTCCGCGTCGGCGGCTGCGGCCCCCTCCCGCGCAAGCGTGGACGCGAGCCGCGTCGCCTTTTCGAGCTCGCCCCGGATGAGAAGCGACAGCGCGGTCCTGAGATCGCGGAACGCCAGATGGGCCGCGAGGCGATCGACCCAGGCGCGCGCCGCGTCGGAGGCGCGGGCGAAATCGGCACGGGCGAGCCCGGCGCCCAGGGAGAGCGGAAACGGCGCGAGGAAGAAGCTCTCGCCCGGCAGCTCGTCCGCCTCGGCGAGCTCCTCGAGCGGCCTCCGGGAGTAAAGGCAGGGGGCCCACGCGGCGCCGGCCATCCGCGCGGCGAGCGAGGCGGCCGCGGCCTCCGGGGACTCGCCGGATCCCACCCTGGCGTCCAGCTCGCGCCCTAGAAGGCGGCTTCCGACCGGGCGCGCCGGATCCTGGCCCCTCGCCTCCGGGGGCCGGTAGATCGACCCCTCCGCGTTGCGCCGCAGCTGGGAGGCCGCGGTGTGCGTGCTCCTCACGATGCGCCGATCGGCATCGAGCAGGAGCATCCCGGCCGTCTTTCCCAGGAGCTCGACGAGGAGCGTATAGGCGACGCCCCCTGCGTCCGCGAGGTCGACCTCCACGATGCGCTCCTCGTGGATCTTGCGAATCGCCGTCACCGCCGCGCCGTCGAGGCGATCCGAAAGGACCGCGGCGAGCTCGGTCGGCTCCTTCGGCGCGGCGACGCGCGGGGCGAGGTAGATCGCGGCGAGATCGGCGTGCGCTGCGATGCAGAGCCGATGAAACGGAGGAACGGAAAACCTGAGGGCGAAACGCCGCGAATCGATCTGGACGACGTCACCGAGGGTCGCGCCGATCAGCGACGCCCGCAGCTCCTCGACCATCGGAATCAGGAAAGCGTTATCCACAAAGGGTTCCAGCGCTAACGTAATCGAAGAACCAAGCCAGACAAGGCTTTTTTCTTGACCATGCGTGAAGGTCGGCGTATATAGGGCCTCGACAGACCCGGAAGGTTCTTGGGCGCTTCATTAATGGGGATGGGCGTTCAAGAGGGAAGGACCTTCCGAAGTCTGTCCGGTTTCATGCAGTATCAGGGCCCGGAGGAGACTCCGGGCCTTTTTTTTCGCCCGGTTCCGATCGCTCGATCGCCAGCTCCAGGATCCGGCGCGACCGCATTCGGAGGACGGTGAACACGAACTGCCCGTCCGACACGCGATCGCCGTCCACCGGAACTCGGCCCAGCAGCTTCAGGACGTAGCCTCCCAGCGTGTCATACGGTCCGCCGCGCGCGCGCGCGCGCAGCTTCCTCTTGAACTCGGTGAACGGCATCGAGCCGCGCGCCCAGTCGACGCCCCGCCTCATCCGCCGGTGCTCGATCAACGGCCGATCGAAATCGTCGGCGAAATCGCCGACGATTTCCTCGAGGAGATCCTCCAGGCTCACGATTCC
This sequence comes from Acidobacteriota bacterium, assembly GCA_016195325.1. Taxonomy (NCBI): domain Bacteria; kingdom Pseudomonadati; phylum Acidobacteriota; species Acidobacteriota bacterium. The sequence continues at coordinate 49,828 of JACPZX010000046.1, read as the reverse complement.
CTGGGTGCCGCCGTACTCGTCGACGACGACCGCGAGATGCAGTCTCCGCGCCTGGAACTCGCGCACCAGATGGCGACCCCGCATCGACTCCGGAACGAAGAACGGCGGGCGGAGCAGAGCGCGGATGGAATCAGCCGACGCCGCCGGGTCCATCGCCGCGAGCAGATCCTTCGCGTAGAGGACGCCCACGATGTGATCGAGATCGCGTTCGTAGATCGGCACACGCGAGTGGCGCGCCTTGCGGACGTGGGAGAGCGCCTCGGCGATCGACGCCGACGCGGGGAGAGCCGAGATGTCGGTGCGCGGCACCATCACCGCGCGCACGGGGGTGTCCCCCAGGCGGAAGACGGCGCCTATCATCTCGATTTCACGCGCGTCGAGTACGCCTTCCTTCATCCCCATCTCGATCATCACCCTGAAGTCGCCCTCGGAGAGCGGCTCGTCCTCCATCGACCGGGAAGCCGCCGGCATCCTCGAAGCGAGCACCGCGAGGGGCATCGAGAGCGGGGAGAGGGCGCGGGCGACGGCAGCGAGGGGCGCGGCGATCGTCAGCGCGGTCCGCTCGGGGTAGCTCGCGGCAAGGGCCTTGGGGATGATCTCCCCGCCGAGGAGCAGAATCGAGCTCGTGAGCGCCACGGCGAGGATGACGCCGATTTCTCCCATGTCGCCGAAGGAGTCGCGTCGTATCATCGCGATCAGGTTACCGAACGCGATGGAGGAGAGCTCCGCGCCGACGACGAGCGTCACCAGAAGCCTCATCGGCTCGGCCAGAAGCCTGACGATGGTCTCGCCGGCCTGCGGATGCTCCCGCACGATTCGATCGAGACGCCACGGCCGCAGGCTAAACAGCGATGTCTCGGCGACAGCGAAGAAACCCGCCAGGACGACGAGAAACGGGAGGACCGCGAGATCGATGATGGTGGTCATGGCGCCTGAAACGAAGAAGCCGGGGCGATCCCCGGCTCTTCAATGCCTGCTGGTCCTGCGGGCCCGGCTGGGCCTGCCGGAGAGACTCCCGGGAGTCAGTGATCCCGTGGCTTCTTGATCGAGACGGCGACGGCGCGGTCGACGCGCTGCTCGACCTCGTTCTCCTGCATGTTCGATACCGAGGCGATCTCGCTCACGACAAGATACTTCGACTTGTCGAGCATCTTCCGCTCGCGGTACGAGAGGTTCTTGCTCTTGCTGAGGAGGGTCAGGCTCTTGAGGACCGCTGCGACCTCGTAGATATCCCCCGATCGCATCTTGTCGGAGTGTTCCTGGAAACGGCCCTTCCAGTCGGACGTGATGTCGATGTTGCCGTTGCGCAAGACCTTGAAAACCTTGTCGACGTCCTTGCGCGTCAGCACCTTCCGAAGACCGACCTGACTCGTGTTGGCCGTCGGGATCAGCACCGTGCTCCCGTTGGCCACGATCTTGAGCCTGAAAAACGCCTGGTCGATCCCACCGGCCTGGGTCCTGAGAACTTCCTCGATGACCCCTACCCCGTGGTTCGGGTAGACGACCTTGTCACCAACTTTGAAATCCACGCAACCTCCTACGGCGGATGAGTCAGCGACCCGAATCCGATAGGCTTCAAAACTAAGGACTTACTCTATCCCATGGCGACCTCTATGTCAACGATTCGTCGCCGCGGGAAAAGCGTAAAGCGATCTTTCCGAACCAACTTGCAGACGCGCGGCTCGAGAGGTAACTTACTCTGTCCTATGAGTTTCCGTGAGATTCTCCTCAGCATCATGGACCGGAAGAACCATTGGGCGTGGCCGCACTTCTCCGGACCCGATGCCACTCGACCCCAACTTTTCGTGCACTACCAGCAGGAATTCCTGACCTATGTCCGGGATTTCCCACGTTTCCTCGGTCGCGTGCACGGTGCCTGCCCCGACGCGATCGCACGACGGCTCCTCGCCGAAAACCTCTTCGAGGAGGAGACCGGGAGGTTGAGCGGAACAGCGCCACATCCCGAGCTCTTCATCCAGATGATGCAGGGTTTGGGGTTCCGGGCCGCTCGATTCCGGACCGCCACGCTGCTCCCGGCCGCCGCACGCTATCGCCGCATGCTCGATCGGGTGACGACGCGAGGAAACTGGGTCGTCGCCGCGGCGGTCATCACGATTTTCGTGGAGGGAAGCGTCAAGGATCGCGAGGCCCTGTCGGGACGCCGCGCCGCAGAACGGTTCGACGCCCGCCACGATCCTCTCGCAAGGCACCATGGACTCTCGGCGCGGGCTCTCACCCTCAAGCGAGCCCACGCCCGCGTCGAGAACGGCCATCGGGAGGCCGCCTGGCGCATCGTCGAAAGCCAGGCTCGGGGAAAGGAGGCCCGCGCGGAGGTGATCGGCGCGATGGACCGCTCCCTCGATCTGTGGCTCGCCTACCGCGACGGAGTCGCGCGCGCCGCCGGCCTTGTGCCCGGAGGCACGCGCAGGTAGTCTGATCCCATCCTTGAGAGTTCCCGCGTCGACGGGGGAGGCGCCCGCCGGCGACACGATCTGGAGGTTTTCATGACGCATGAACGAGGCGGTCGCGGCGCGCAAGCCTCGATCGCGCTCTCCCTCATCGCAGCGCCCCTCATTTTCGGCGTAGCGCTCGCGCGGGTGACGGCAGCGCCGTCTCCGGAGGCTCTCGCCGCGGGCGACGCGGCTCATCCGAGGATCGCGGGGGCCCTGAGGCTCGCGATGGCGCGCGCATCGAGAGAGAGAGCCCGTGCCTCGGCGACGTCCGGTGGCGCGGGCGAGTCGGTTGCGGCGTCCCCGAGGTTGATGGTCTCCCCGACCGCCGACGGCCCGGTCGCCACTCTCAAGGCGATTCTGCGGACGGGCGGCGCCGACGAGGTCGCGGCTCTCGTGGCCGCGGGTGCGGAGGTTCGCGGGCACGTCGGCCGCGTCGTGTCGTTCACGGCGCCCCTGGCTTCCGCCGCGTCGCTCGCCGCCCTCCCGGGTGTCGTCTCGCTCGATGTCGCGCGGCGCATGAAGCTCGAGCTCGACGTCAGCGTCCCAGAGACGGGGGCCGTGATGGTCAGGGATCCGAACGGTCCGTTCGGATCCACCGGAGCCGGGGTGCTCGTCGCCAGCATCGACACCGGTCACGACGTGAAGCACGCGGACTTCCGGAGCGTCACCGGCGCCACGAGGTTCAAGTCGCTCTTCAATCTCGATTCGACCTGCCGCGGTACCCCGCCGCCGGGTCACACGAATGGCTGCTACTTCCCGGACACACAGATCGACAGATTCCTGCGGGGCCAGGCGCCGCTCAGCTACGTCGATCCACCCGGCACCTCGGGACACGGGACGCACACGCTCGGGACCGCCGCGGGGAACGGGCTGGGAACGGGCAAGGGGTTTCCGGGAGGGCGCTATGTCGGGATGGCTCCCGGGGCCGATCTGATCGGCGTCAAGCTCTTCGACCGATCCGGAAGCCAGGTTGGCGACGTGACCGAGGCGCTCCAGTTCCTCATCGAGGAGCAGCAGCGGCTCGGGAATCCCCCGCTGGTCGTCAACATGAGCTTCGGGCATCAGTTCGGGGCGCACGACGGGTCCGACCCCGACGAGATCGCGATGGACACGCTGACCGACGACGGCGACGCCAACGGAATCGTCCGCGTCTTCGTGAAGTCCGCCGGGAACTCGGAGCAGGACGGCATCTACGTCACCGGCAACGCGATGCTGAACACTCCCACGCAGCACAGCTTCACGATTCCGGTCGTCAGCGGCGGACGCCAGTGCGGCGCGCTGTCGGGCCGGGGGAATGACGAGTTCTTCGCCGATTTCTGGTACAAGGGATCGGACTCCGTCACGGTGAGAGTCGCCGCCCCGAACGGCCAGACCTTTTTCCAGAACAGCACCGGCAACGACCCGAACAGCGCCGAGACCGACACGCCGTTCGGCACGATATTCGTCGACTGCCCGGGGACGCCCTACTCGGTCAACGGGGACCACGAATGCATCTTCGGGGTCGACGATTCAGGGGGCGTCCTGCCGGCGGGCGGCAAGTGGACCGTCTCGATCACGGGAACGAGCATCCCGGGCGGCGGGCGCTACGACTCATGGATCGCCGACGCGACGAAGGGAATCTGCACCTGGGGCTGGGACTCCCCTTCCCCGGGCAGCACCGTCTCCATCCCCGGCACGTCGAAGCGCGGGATCACCGTCGGCGCCTACCTCACGAAGCTCTCGTGGACCAACATCGTCGGGAAACCGATCGGCTACCAGGACCCGAGTTTCGTGCAGTTCGACATCGCGCCGTTCAGCAGCACGGGCCCGACCCGTGACGGGCGCTTCAAGCCCGACATCGCGGCCCCGGGAATGGGAATCGCGTCCACCAAGTCACGGACCATCACGACGGGGGCCGGATCCGAAGGACGCCTTCGCACCGTCGAGGACGGCAAGCACATGATTCTCGAGGGGACGAGCATGTCGGCCCCGCACGTCGCGGGGGCCGTCGCGCTGCTGCTCGGGATCAATCCCGCCATGGACAACGCGACGATTCACGATGTGCTGACGGACAACGCCTCGGTCGACACATTCACGGGGGCCACCCCGAACGGCGCTTGGGGATTCGGCAAGCTGAACGTTGCCGCCGCGGCAGGGGACGTCCGTGTCAGCGGACCATCGACGGCGCGCCGGACGGCGGCGGCAGCTTCGCCGCGCCGCCCGTAGCGCGACAGGGAGAGTTCGATGAGATACACGGTGATCGCGGCCTTGCTGGCGGTGCTGGGGGCCTCCTCGCCCGGCGCCGCGGAGGCGCCCCCGGCGCCCGGCTCCACCGGGGATCGGATCGTCTCGACGAAGTGGCTCGACGACAACATCATCCGGCCCGAGATCCTCATCGTCGATGTCCGGCCGCGCGAGATCTTCGACCAGGGCCATATCCCGGGCGCCTACTGGCTCGACGAGGGTCAGATGGTTCGGAGGGACGGCGCGGCGGCGGCCCCTCTCCCGGCCGCCGAGTTCAAGACGCTCATGGAGTCCGTCGGGATCGGCGCCGGAGTGCACGTCATTGCCGTCGACGACATCGGGGGGAAGTTGGCGACCCGCCTGTGGTGGGCGCTCGGCTACTACGGATTCGACGATGTCAGCCTGCTGGACGGCGGATACGACAAGTGGCGGACGGAGGGGCGGGCCATGACATCCGACTATCCATTCCACCGGGACGCCGTCTTCACTCCCAAACCCCGTCCCGAGCGCGTGGCGACCGCCGAAGCCGTGCGGGATTGGAAGAAGACTCACCCGGCGGGACTCGTAGTCGACGCACGATCGGCCGGCGAGTACGACGGCACGGTCCTGAAATTCCGGCGCGGCGGGCACGTTCCCGGCGCGATCAACGTGAACTGGGACGGCGCTTTCGACGTGAAGGATGACTTCCGCGTGTTCAGGAGCGCGCCGGCGCTGCAATCGTGGCTGACGAAGTCCGGGATCACGAAGGACTCTCAGGCGGTCGTCTATTGTCTCGACGGGCGTCGTGCCACGCATCTGCTCTTCTCGATGGAGGTGGCGGGCCTCGGGACGGGAGCGGTCTACCTCGGATCGTGGCTCGAATGGAGCGGGCGATCCGATCTGCCCGTCGAAGCGGCGAAGTCTCAGAGCGTCGCCCCCGTGAGGCCCGTTCCCGGTCCGACGGCCCCGCAGGAACCGCCGCCGGCTCACCCCAAGAAACCCTAGCGTTCCTCCGCGTTGCCGGCGATCGGCCCGAAGATCGCGCGCTCGATGGCATGGCGCGTGAGCCCGTGCGCCTCCTCGAGAGCGCGGAACACGAGGTTGTGCAGACGTCCGCCGGGCGGGCGCCGGTGACTCTCGAGCCACGCCGCGGCGTCCAGGAGCGACATGGGCTCGAGCCGGCGCGCGCGCCGATCCTCCAGGTACTCCTCGACCGTGGCCGCTCCGACGCTCTCGCCCCGCGGAACGCGGGAGGCGAGCCATGCCTTGATCGCGAGCGACTCCCGCAGGAGCCGGTGGTAGTCGAGCACGACCGACATCCACGCGGCAGGAGCTGGCGACCCCGACGTGGAACGCGACCGTTCGACGACCTCCCGAACCGCCGACTCCTTCGCTCGCAGTCGCCGGGCGCCGCTTCCGTCGAGCTCGCGCAGCGAGCCGGGAAACTCCTTCGCGATGCGGCGGAACTCGAGCGTCCGGCGGTCGATCTCCGGGCCGCCGAACTCCCTGTGCCCGTCCGCCTCCGCCCGCTCGCGCGCCTCGCGAAGCTCGGCCAGCGTCCGGTACTTGACGACGAGGCGGCCGAGCGCGGCGAGGAGATCGTCCCGGCTCACCCTGGAGCTCCGGCTGCGGACGCGGCGAGAAGGGATTGCAGCCGCCTGGCGAGCTCCCTGCCGGCGAGCCGGTGGCCGTCCCGCGTGAAGTGCCCGTCCCAGCTGAACCGGAGCGGCGGTGCGTCCGGAGCTGAGTCGAAGAGAGCGGAGAGGTTCAGGACGTCGACGCCGTGGTCCCGCGCGAACGACTCCATGCCGGCGTTGATGTCGCCGCCGCTCCCGAGCGCCGCGTCGTAGGCGCGCAGCGCCCAGGAGCGACCCGCCCGCTCCGAGCGGACGTCGGGGAGGAGAAGCAGGAGGTAGCGGGCCCCGGACTGCTCCGCGTACCGTCTCGCGTCGAGAATCGCCTGGTGCGACAGCTCGATGCCTCGCCGCGTCGCGAGCTTCTCACCGACGTTGCGTCCCTTCATCGCGGCGTACGTCGCGAGGTACGACAGAGGCGTGGCGAAGGGATCCCACCCCTCGCGGTGCAGGTACCCCTCGGGGCCCATCTTGAACCTCAGCGGGTACTCGATGGCGTTCCTCACGTCGTTTCCTTCGAAGAAAGCCTGCACGACGGCGCGCGGGCGAAACTTCGGAACCACGCGGCGGAGGAACGCGGCCTCTTCGAACGGGCCATAGCCGCTGACGCCCGCGTTGACGACTTCCATTCCGGCGAGCGGGGTCGCCCTCAGCTCCTCCTCCGCGACTTTCGGAAACGTCTCCTCGGCCTCGACGCCGAAGCCGAAGGTGTAGGAGTCGCCGACCACCACGACGTGATCCGCCGTGTCCTCGGCGGCGTACTCGCGGTCCCGCAGGCCGAGAGAATTCGTGGCGAGCGTGACCTTCCAGCCCGGCCCGTGGCCTTCGCCCCGGAAATTCGGCGCGAGCACCCAGCCGATCTCCGGATCGGGAAGCATCAGGTAGGGCGGGACCATGCGTCCTACCTCGCTCAGGATGGCACGCTTGTCGAGGGACGGAGGCGGGAACACCCTCAGTGCGATTTCGGCGACGACGGCGGTGAAGAGGAGGGAGCCGAGCGCGAGGATCAGATTGAGAGCGAGAGCCCTGCGGCGCGTGGACATCCGCCTATCGTAACCGGCCCGGCTGGGAATTTCAGGGCCGGCGCGGTGCGTCAGTCGCCGGCGGCGGCTTCCACCGCCACGGCCGAGAGGGGCAGGTTGTACCTGAGCTCATACTGCGGCGCGTCCGGCGCCAAGCCGTCGCACGCCTCGGATGCCGACGACCGGTGCCGCCCGCGGCCGGATCGCCGTCCCTCGAAGTCGAGGACATCGAGGGCCCAGTCCCGCGACACGCTCACGCAGACGCCGGCCGGAACGTCCACGGTCACGTGACTGACGGCCCCGTTGATGCGAACCGTCACCAACTGCTTCGGCGCCGCGAGGCGCAGCGCGAGATCCGAAGCCGCCAGGTGGATGTCGGCGCGCTCGAGATCGAACGCGCGCAGATCAAGATCGGCGTTCGTCGCCGCCAGGTTGGCCCTGAGGCGCACGCGCCCGACCGCGCGAAGCCTGGCCTCCCACCGGGAGTCGGCGTACGCGAACGGACCGTAGACGTGGAACGAGCCGAAATCTCCGCGACGGCTCACCGTGAGCTCGCCATCCGAGCAGTCCCACCGGACCGCCTCGCCCCACGTTCGCAGCTCGCCGGTGAGCGCAGCCGGCCGGGAGACGGCGGGCGAGGGCGCCGCGTTCGGATCCGGCGCCGTCGACGACTCGGCGCCCTTCACGCGCAACCTCCCCGCCGCGAAGTCGAGATCGAGGATGGAGGGGCCGCCCGCCCGCGGTCCGTCGCACACGATCGTCTCGGTCCGGGCGGTCCCGTCGTCGTCCAGTGCGCGATGCGCGGGGCCGTACCCCGCCACGATCCACGCCGCCGTCGAGATGACCAGGATGGGGCCGAGGAGCGCGAGCGGATGGAGGCGCGTACTCGAAAATGTGAGTCTCACGCCCATCGAGATCAGCAGCACCGGCCAGAACCTGAGCAGATCGGCCCACACTCCCCAGGAAAGTCTTCCCGTCGTGTTCATGAGCAGGATCGCGCCGGTGACGACCAGGAACACGCCCCAGGAGATCCCCTTGTAGACGCGACGTCGTTGACGAAGCAGGTCGGGCGGGGCGGGCGCCGTCGGGTTCTGGGCCACGTCACGCCCCTCCGTTTCCGTGACGACCCCGGTGCGTGGCCACCGCCTGCGCCAGGATCAGAAGTCCCACCAGGATCAGCATCACTGGCATCAGGTACCGCCACCGCCACCACTTGAAGAGCGCCCAATCGAGGACGCCGGTATTGAGCAGGAGGAGGACGACCCCGGTGCAGAGGATGGCGACGCCGGCCAGCGCCGCTCCGTCGACCCGCTGCCGCTCCGGAGTCACGTCGAGGACGCCGGGAGGGGTGGCGCCCCCCGCGGGGGCCTGCGGCAGGGCCACCCAGCACACGAGGTAGATGAGGGGGGTGGGAACTCCGAGGAAGAGCGGAACGATCGCGGCGAGGCGCACGAAGACCGGGTCGACGTCGAAGTATTCAGCGAGGCCGCCGCAGACGCCTGCGATCTTCTTCTCGGTGGTGGATCGGTGGAGTCGTCGGTTCATGGGCCTTCTACGGCACACCGGGAAATCGGTTCCCGGGCGCGACTTCCCTCCTCCATCGAGCCTGAAATTCATGTTACACCTCCGCGGGGGAGCCGGCGCCGATCGGGGCCGCGGGGGACCACGCGCACCGCCCCGAGCTGTCTCCCGGCGGATAGACTCGCGATGGAGCGAGCGGCGCATGGAGAGGAGATCGGGTCGTTCGCGCGAAGGGAGGGGCGCGCCGTGATCGCAGCCGAGATTTCGCTCGTGGACATCCCCGGGGGATGTCGTCTCAGAGTGTCGGTCAGGGCGGGAGGGCGGGCCGACGCCATCGCGGGGCCACACGCCGGAGCGCTCAAGCTCTCCGTCGTCGCGGCCCCCGAGAGGGGGCGCGCGAACCGGGCGGTCGTCGAGCTGCTCGCCTCGGCGCTCGGGCTTCCGCGCTCCGCCGTGACGATTGCGTCGGGACACACCTCGCCGGTGAAGGCGATCCGCGTCGAGGGAATCGACTCGGCGAACGCGCTCGTGCGGCTCGACGCGGCCCGCACCCGAACCATCGGCTAGACTCCCCCTGCCACGACGCCATGCGGAGGTCCACGAGATGGGTGACGCGCCGAAGAGCGCCTATGAGATCGCGATGGAACGACTGCGCGCGCAGGACAGGACGTCCGGCACCACCGCGCGCAAGCTGACGGCGGCGCAGAAGGATCAGATCGCCGAGATCCGGAGGTTCTACGAGGCGAAGCTCGCCGAGCGGGAGATTCTCTACAAGGGGGAGCGCCTCAAGGTGGAGGACGATGCCGAGAAGCTCCGGGCGACCGAGGCGGGGTACGCCACGGATCGGCGCCGGCTGGAGTCGGATCGCGACTCGAAGATCGCGAGGATCAGGGAGTGACCGCGGGGACTCGGGCGCGCGCCAGAGGGCTGTAGAGCCACACCGCCGGGGGGACGTCCCCGGAGGGTCTGACTCCCGCCCGGCGCGCCATGCGAAGCGCCGCGCGCGCGGAGCCCGTCTCCCCTGGAAGCGTCACGATCGCGGCCCCGCCGGCCTCGACCACGAATCCTTCCCGCTCCAGGTCGACTCCTTCCGGAACGACGACATGCCGGCCCGATCTCTCGAGAAGGGTGGCCCCCGCGACGAACGCCGCCTCCAGAACGAGCCGCGGGCGATCGTCGGGCCGGATCGTCCTCACGCGCCCGCGGCTACGGCTCGCCGCGAGGCGCCCGGCGAGGATCGAGATCCCGGCAGCCAGGTCCGGATCCGGTGGCAACCGGCTGCCTTCGCACGCGAGGATTCGGTCGCCCATGCGCAGGCAGACGACGAGGCCCGTGGGCTCGGCCGGCCACTCGGGGGGCGGTGGCTCGTCGCGCGGCCCGGCCGGACGATCCTCCGTTCCGGGAAGATCGACGGGCGATCCGATCGGTTCTCCCGCCGCGTCGGCGTACGCGCGGCGCGCCAGGGCGAGAAGCGTCGCGGCTTCGCCGGAAGCGACGAAGGCGCGGTATGGACCCTCGTCGAGGTCGCCCGACGACTCCCCGGCGACGGCTCTCTGCGGCGGGGCCGCGCCGATTGATCGGGCCTCGCCCCTGTGTTGGAATGCGCGCCGTCCGTCGCGCGGCGTTGAACACGATCGTCCGCGCCGCCGGCGCGGGGAGGTCGCCCACTTGGGATGGCGGTGGTTCTGGCGCAGCCCCTCGACCGTCGTTGGCGCGATCGTGGTGGGCCTCGCGGTTCTCGTCGCCCTCGCGGCCGTCGCCTGGGGTGAAACCGGGTCGACTCTCACTCGGCTGAAGCTGACCCAGGATCCCCTGCTCGTCGACAAGGACGTGAAGCCGCCGTCCGCGCCCGACGCCCGCCATTATCTCGGGACCGACGACCAGGGACGTGATGTCCTCAGTCGTCTGCTCCACGGAGCGCGCGTCTCGCTGACCGTCGGCTTCATCGCGGAGGCGATAGCCTTCGCACTCGGGCTGCTCGTGGGCGTCACGGCCGGCTACTCGGGCGGAAGGATCGACGCGCTGCTGATGCGATCCGCCGACGTGCTCCTCGCCTTCCCGTTACCCCTCCTCGCGATGGGCGCCGTGGCCGTGTTCGACTCGCCGAGCCTGACGCTGGTCTTCATGGTGCTCGGCCTGATGGGGTGGGGCGGCATCGCAAGGCTTGTTCGGGCCGAGATCCAATCGCTGCGCCGGCGCGAGTTCGCCGACGCGGCGCGGGCGCTCGGCGCGCGGGGAGTGCGCATCGCGTTCGTCCACCTTCTGCCGAACGCGCTCGCTCCGGCCCTCGTCGCCGCGACGGTGGGCGTCGCGGGCAACATCCTCACCGAATCGTGGCTCTCGTTCCTCGGCCTGGGGGCCCAGTCTCCGGATCTGTCGTGGGGACGGATGATCCTCGAGGGGAAGTTGTTCCTGCCCGCCAAGCCATGGCTCTGCATCTACCCGGGAATCGCCCTCGCCATCACGGTCGGCGGGCTGATGCTCCTGGCCGACGGACTTCGCGATCGGCTCGATCCGCGGAGCCGCGGCGGCACGTGGGCGTGATCGTGCGAAGCATTCGTCCGGCGCGCGCGTCGCGCCGCAGGGAGGTTTCATGAGAGCAAGATCGTCATGGGAGCGGGCGGCGATTCCCGCCCTCCTCGCAACGCTGAGTCTCCTGGCTCCCGCGCTCGCCAGCGCCGCGGACAACGGGTATCTCCGCTACCGGATGCCGAGGGAGCCGAACACGCTCGACCCGTCCATGGCGATCAACGAGAACGCGGCTCTCTACGCGGTGAACCTGTTCGACGGGCTCGTCGAGTACAACCCCGAGGGGACGAAGGTCGTGCCCGCCGTCGCCCAGGCCTGGACGGAATCGCCGGATCATCGGACGTACACGTTTCACCTGCGTCCGGGCGTGAAGTTTCACAACGGCCGCGATGTCGTCGCCGCCGACGTCGTCTTCTCGCTCCGGCGCATCTTCGATCCCGCCGTCGCGTCCCCCTTGCGGTCGTTCCTCGACATGATCGACGGATCGGCGGACTTCGCGGCGGAGAAGTCCGCCGACCTCCGCGGCGTGCGGGCGCCTGACCCGCGCACGGTCGTGATCACACTCGAGTACCCCTACCCGCCGTTCCTCTCGGTCCTCGCGAGCCAGGCCGGCAACATCCTTCCGGCCGAAGTCTACAGCGACCCCGCCAAGACCTATCTCGATCACCCGGTCGGGTGCGGCCCCTTCCGGTTCGAGTCGAAGGAGCGGGGCGTGTCCCTCACGCTCTCGGCCTTCCGCGATCACTGGAAGGGTCCGCCGGGAATCCCCGGAATCGTCTTTCGGTACCTGCCCGATGTCGGAACTGCCTTTCTCGAGTTCAAGGCAGGGAATCTCGACTACGACAACGAGGCCCCACCGGGACAGCGTGAGGAGATAGGCGCGAACATGAAGGAGAGTTACCACAAGTGGATGCGGCTCGCGACGTCGTTCCTCGCGTTCAATTTCGATTCGGGGGCGTTCAAGTCGAACGCGGCGCTCCGCCGCGCCATCGGTTTCGCGATCGATCGCGAGCGGATCGCCGGCGTGCTGCAGGAGGGAAAGGACATTCCGGCGACCCGTCTGCTGCCTCCTGGACTCTCCACCGCCGGGAACGAGCCGGGACCGTACCGGTACGATCCGGTGCAGGCGAAGAAACTTCTCGCCGAGGCCGGTTACCCCGAGGGAAAGGGGCTGCCCGACATCACCATGGTGACGTCGAACAATACGGGGATCGTGCGCTACTCGGAGGCGATTCAGGCGGATCTCGCGGCCGTCGGGATCCGGTTGAAGTTGAAGCCGATGGAGTTCGCAGCGTACCAGGCGGCCGTCGAGGGGACCAAGGAGACGGGGATGCCGGCCGACCTCATCGTCCAGATCTGGTTCGCGGACTATCTGGATCCCGACGCCTTCTTCCGCCCCCTCCTGCACACGTCGTCGTTCGGCTCGGGCGGGAACTACGGCCGCTACAGCAATCCGGAGATCGACAAGCTCCTCGATTCGGGACGCCGCGAGACCGATCCGGCGAAGCGCACCCTCATCTACCGGAAGGTCGAAGACATCGCGCTCGCCGACGCGGGCCTCTTGCCAATCTATTTCTACTTCGATGACGCGCTTGTGGGCCCGAAGGTCCGGGGCTTCGTCCCGAGTCAGCTCGGGGACTACGCCGCGAGCCTCGAGCTGCTGCACCTGGATCGCTGATGAGATCTGCGGCCATGCGGGTCATGCAAATTGTCCCCGCTCTCTGGGCCTCGGCGACGCTCGTCTGGGTGTTCATGTTCATCATCCCCGGAGATCCGGCGCGGCTTCTCTCGGGGCAGTCGGCCGACCCCGAAGTATTGAAGCAGGTGCGGGCCGAGTGGGGTCTCGACCGGCCGCCGCTGGAGAGGTACCTGGCGTACCTGCGCAAGCTGGCGTCAGGCGATCTCGGCCGCTCGTACGTTCAAAGAAGACCGGTGGTGGAAATCCTGCGCGAGGCGCTCGGCCGGACCGTCGTCCTCGCGATCTCGGCGACGGCCATCGCCATCACGGCGGGGATCCTGCTGGGCGCGCTCGCGGCCTCGAAGCGCGGCGCCATCGGCGGAATCGTGGGCACTTTCACCACGGTCGGGCTGTCGCTCCCGACCTTCTGGCTCGGGCTGATGCTGATGATCTTCTTCGCGGCGAACCTCGGGTGGTTTCCCATCTCCGGGATGGGCGAGCGCATGGCGATCATGGGGCTGGATTTCCCCTCGCCACGCCATCTCGCGCTCCCCGCGCTGACGCTGGCGATCTTTCCGGCCTCGATGGTCGCCCGCGTCACGCGCGCGAGCCTTCTCGAGCAGAAGGGCTCCGGGTACCTGCGGGCCGCGCGGGCGCGGGGCCTCTCGCCCTCCGCGATCCTATGGCGCCACGCGTTTCCCAACGCGCTGGGCCCCGCGCTCACCCTCGCGGGGCTCGTTCTCGCCAGCCTCCTTGGCGGCGCGGTCGCCACCGAGATGATCTTCGCCTGGCCGGGAATCGGCCGAGCCATCTTCGACGCGCTGGGCGATCGCGATCTCCCGGTCGTCGAGGGGGGCGTGCTCCTCCTGACAACCATTTTCCTGGTCGTGAACTTCGCCGTCGATCTCGTCCACGCGTCCCTCGACCCAAGGGCCAGATCCTAGCGAAGCTCTCGCGACGGCCGCGCGCTCACGCGTCCGCGAGACCGCGGGCCGCGAGAACCAGCCACCACGTCCCCACGACGCGGAAGACCCACAGGGTGTTTCCGACGCCGAGCAGCGAGAGATTGTGGATGGGAAACGGGCACCGCAGAGGGGGCGCGGGTTTCCGCACCGCGAGGTAACCGAGGGAGGTCGTCACGACCGTGAGGGCGACGGCGAGCCGGAACTGGATGCCGTTCGCCTGTGGCGGGATGAACGGGCGGCCGAGCGCGACCGCCGACGTGCCCGCCAGGAGCAGGATCAGCGGGATGAAGATCCCCGCGCCGATCGGGAGCCTGAACCGTTCGAGGAACGTGAAGAACCGTCCCAGCCGGGCCTCGTGATCCCCCGGGCACGCCCGAAACGTCCTCTCGCGCGCCGAAACGACGACGGCGATCTCGATCGCGGATGGAGACGCGAGCCGGCCGCACCAGAGGCATCGCCGACCCGCGTGGCGCTCGGCCCACGGAGCGGCGCACAGCCGGTGCATCAGCATGATCGGGATTCCGACGGCGAGGGATGGGCCCGGCCCGAGCGGCTGCTGGAGGTAGAGGAAGAGCACCAGCGGGATGAACGCGAAGAGGAGCGCGCCCTGCGTCGCGATCCGGATCTCAGTGCCCGTTGTTGCACACCTCCGCGCAGGTCTTGACGTGCGCGCCGGAAACGCAGAGCACGTCGGCGGAACAGTTGACGCTGCTGCAGAGCTGTCCGGAGCACTTCGGGAGCTTGTCGAAGATCATCGAGGCGTACGCCATCGACGCGGCGCCCACGGCGAGAAGGACGACAGCTGCAGCCAGTGTTTTTCTCATCGGGTCTCCTCCGTCCGATCGGTTGTGGAGCCTGAAATGTACCGCGGGGCCGCCCCCCGCTCAACCACCCCACGCGATGGATCGATTCAGCCGCCGACCGTGCCTTGAAGGCAGCCGGCCAGGAGCCGGTGGAAATGGTGGACTCCCGCCTCCCGCCGCACGGAGAACCGTCCGCGCGCGTAGCGCTGCGAGGCGAGGCCGCGCTGCACCGCCTCGCAGATGCCGATGTCCTCCTGCTGGATCTCGTCGCTGAACTCGACGGTGCGGCGCAGAGCCTCCCGCGTCGCGACGGCGTCCGGCTCGCGGAAGAACCATTCGAAGACGGTCCGCGTCCGATCGGGACCGACCGGCAGGATCAGGTTCGTCGAAAAGTTGTCCGGGTATACGTTGATCATGAGATTCGGAAAGATCCAGAAGTAGAGAGCCGTGTCCCCCGGCTCGCCGCTCGAGGCGAAGCGCCGCGCGAGATCCCCGCTGCGGCGAAGCGGCGCGATCTGCCGGGAGGAGGCCCGGTAGACTTCCGTGCGATACGCGGCATAGTCGATCTCGCGGTAGAGGGACGGGTGCACGACCGGGATGTGGTATCCCTCGAGGTAGTTGTCGACGTACACCTTCCAGTTGCACTCGACGGTGTACTCGCGCCTCTCGACCGGGACCATCGAGGCCATGTCGACGCCGGCGGTCCGCCCGGCGACGTCCGAGAGCCAGTCCTCGAGCGGCTCCGCGCTGCCGTCGAGGTTCACGAAGACGAGCGGCCCCCAGGTCGAGGCCCGGAACCGGGGGAGGCGGATTGAGGCGCGGTCGAACTCCTCCACCCCCTCGAACTCCGGCGTGTTCAGCAGCCGCCCGTCCAGACCCCAGGTCCAGCCGTGGTAGCCGCACTGGAAGGATCGGCGGCACCCCTCGCCTCGCGCGACCGGTCCGGCCCGGTGGCGGCAGACGTTCGAGAAAGCCCGCAGGGTCGCCTCGCCGTCGCGCACGACGACGGTGGGCTCGCGCGCGATGGTGGCGGTGAAGTACGAGCCGGGCGAGGCGACCTTCGACGTCAGCCCGGTGAGCTGCCACGTCGTGCCGAAGACGCGCTCCTCCTCGCGGCGGAGGATCGCGGGATCGGTGTACCACTCCGCCGGGATCGTGGAAGCCTTCGCGAGGCTCGCGTCGACCGGTTCGCCGGGCATGCGGGCGGATCGTACCACGTATACTGCCGCATGCCCGCCGTCTCCCTGCGCCGGTCCCTCAGCCTGACCGACGTCACGCTCCTGAACGTCGGCACCATGGTGGGCTCCGGGATTTTCCTGACGTCGGCGGCCATCGCCCGCGACCTCGATGGATCGCTCCTCCACCTCGCCGTGTGGGTCCTCGGGGGCCTCTTCTCCGTGCTCGGCGCGCTCGTGCTGGCGGAGCTCGGCGCGATGTTTCCCGAGGCGGGCGGCATCTACGTCTACCTCGCCCGGACCTTCGGACCGATCTGGGGCTTCCTGTACGGCTGGGCCCTCTTCCTCGCGATCCAGTGCGGGGCGATCGCCGCCGTCGCGGTCGCGGCGGCCACGTACCTGCGCGTTTTCGTGTCGATGACGGACATCGAGGTGCGTCTCGTCGCGGTGATCAGCATCGCCGGCCTCACGTGGATCAACGCCCGCGCCGTGTCGCTGGGGGCCCTCGTCTCGAACGTCCTCACCGTGGCCAAGGTCTCGGCCCTCGTGCTGCTCGTCGCGCTCGCCCTGGGCTCCGGGCGCGCCGCCCATTTCTCGCCGGTGCTGCCGACCGGCTCCGCGCTGTCGCTCCTCGCCCCATTCGGCGTCGCGCTCATGGCGGCGATGTGGTGCTACGACGGATGGATTCACGTCACGTTCGTGGCGGGCGAGGTGCGCGATCCGGGCAGAAACATCCCTCGCGCCGCGATGGCTTCGACGCTGATCGTGGTGGCGCTGTACCTGGGTCTCAACGCCGCCTACCTCGCCACGCTGGGGGCGCACGGCATGGCGGCCTCCGACCTGGTCGCCGCCGAGACGGCCCGCGCGGCGATCGGCCCGGCCGGCGCCCTCTTCGTCTCGGCCCTGGTCATCGTGTCGTGCCTCGGCGCCAACAACGGCTTCATCATGGCGGGGGCGCGCGTTTACTACGCGATGGCCCGGGACGGTTACTTCCTCCGGAAGATCGCCGACGTGGACCCCGATCGGGCGACGCCGGCCGCCTCGCTCATCGCGCAGGGAATCTGGTCGTGCGTCCTGGTCTTCAGCGGGCGCTACGACGAGATCTTCACTTACGTCATGTTCGTGGAGTTCGTCTTCTACGGGCTGGCGGCGGTGGCCGTCCTGGTCCTCAGGCGGAGGGATCCCGGCGCGCCGCGCCCGTACCGGACGCTCGGTTATCCCTGGACGCCGATCGCGTTCATCGTTTTCTCCGCCGGGCTCCTCGCCGCGACGATCGCGGCCTCGCCGAGGGAGGCCGCGATCGGCACGGCGCTCACGCTCGCCGGGTTGCCCGCGTTTCTCTGGTGGAGGAAGCAGGCCGCCGGTGGGTGATAGAATCGCAGGCTCATGAAGAGAAACCCCGCGTCAACCCGCCGCGCGGAGCCCTCGGCGCCGCGCAGGCCGTCGCTCATCGGCAGATCGCTCGAAGAGATCGAGGCGACCCTCGCCTCCCTCGGCGAGCCCGCCTACCGTGGGCGCCAGATCTACTCGTGGATCTACGCGCGCCGGGCCCTGACCTTCGACGAGATGACGAACATCCCGGCCTCCCTCCGCGCGCGGCTCGCCGGGAGCTTCGACATCGGGCGCGCCGCCGTCGCCCGGGTGGAGGCGTCGGCGGACGGGACGCGCAAGTTCCTGCTCCAGGTCCAGGGGGCCCGCGTCGAGGCCGTCTACATCCCGGAGCCGCGGCGCATCACGTTCTGCCTTTCCTCGCAGGCAGGGTGCGCCCTCGACTGCAGCTTCTGCCTGACGGCGAAGCTCGGCCTCGTCCGCCATCTCAAGGCGGGGGAGATCGTCTCCCAGGCCCTGCAGCTCCTCGACGAGCGGGGGGACGATCCGCGGCCGGTCAACGTCGTCTTCATGGGGATGGGTGAGCCGCTCCACAACTACGACGAGGTGATGAAGGCCTTTCGCGTCCTCGCCGGCGCCGGCGGCGTGGGGATCTCCGCGAAGCGAATCACGCTGTCGACGGCCGGGATGGTGCCGGCCATCCGGCGCCTGGCCGCCGAGGCGCTCCGGCCGAAGCTCGCGATCTCCCTCAACGCCACCACCGACGAGATCCGATCGCGGATCATGCCGATCAACAGGAAGCACCCGATCGACGAGCTCCTCGCCGCGACCGCCGAGTTCCCGCTCGCTCCGCGCGAGCGCGTGACCTTCGAGTACGTGATGCTCGACGGGATCAACGCGACGCTCGACGACGCCGCGCGCCTCGCGGCCCTGGTGAGGAAGCACCGGCTGCGGGCGAAGGTGAACCTGATCCCGTGGAACCCGGGGGAGGGATTCGAGTACCGCGCACCCGACATGGGGCTCGTGAAGGAGTTCCGGGACACCCTCATCGAGGCGGGCGTGCCGTGCTCCATCCGCAAGAACCGGGGAAGGGACATCTCCGCCGCCTGCGGCCAGCTCGCGCTCGTCGAGCACGTCGCGCCCGAGGCCGCAAGGTGACGCGCGACCTTCGCATCGATCTGGCCGGACGCTGCGCGCTCGTCACGGGGGGCTCGAGGGGGATCGGGCGCGCGTGCTGCCTCATGCTCGCGCGCGCCGGCGCCCGCGTTGCGGTCAACTACCGCGCGAACGAGGCCGCCGCGCGCGAGGTCGTGAGGGCGATCGCCGCGGAGGGGGGCGCCGCCTCCGCGCTGAGGGCCGACGTCGCCGAAGCCGGCGAGGCCGCCCGGATGGTCGAGGATGCGGCGCGGCTGTGGGGCCGGCTCGACATCGTCGTCAACAACGCCGCCATCTGGACCGACGGGCCCATCGAGTCGCTCCGGGATGACGTGCTGACCGAAACGATTGGCGTCAACCTTCTCGGCTCGTTCTACGTGACGCGGGCCGCGGTCCCCCATCTCGGCCGCTCTCCCTCGGGAGGGCGTATCATCTTTATAGCCTCCACGGCCGGGCAGCGGGGTGAATCGGAACATTCGCACTATGCGGCGTCGAAGGGGGCGCTCATCGCCCTCACGAAATCGCTCGCCCCCGAGCTGGCTCCCCGGAGAATCCTCGTCAACTGCGTCGCCCCCGGATGGGTCGACACGGACATGAACGACCGCCCGTTCGCGGGTGGCGGGAGGGCGCGCATCGAGGCGGGAATTCCGCTCGGGCGCGTCGGCACCGCAGACGAGATCGCCGGGGCCGTCGCCTTTCTCGCCTCGGACTACGCGACCTTCATCACCGGCGAGATCCTGAACGTGAACGGCGGCGCGGTCCTGTGCGGTTGACGGCGCGGCGCGGCCGCCCGCCGATCCGTGTGATAGGGTTGGGGTCGGTCGGTGTGCCGCCGAGAATCCCATGGAAAAAAACCTCTCCCGAGTCGCGCCGCTCCTCCGCGGCCTCGCCGCCCTCGCGCTGATCGCGTGCGCCGCCCCGCGCGGCGCAGCGGCCGGGGGGTACCAGAAGGTCGTCTACCGCGCGCGGGATCGCGTCCTCCCCTCTCTCGTCCATATCCAGCCGATCCTCGAGGTCTACCGCGCCGGCAAGCAGGAGAAGCTCGCCGTGACCGGCTCGGGGGTCATCATCTCCCCTGAGGGGTACGTGATGACGAACAGCCACGTCGTCGAGAACGCGCAGCGCGTCACGTGCACCCTGAGCACGCGGCAGGAGGTCGAGGCGACGGTGATCGGAATCGACCCGCTCTCCGACCTCGCGATTCTCAAGTTCGATCGATCCGCGGTCACGGAGGACCTCCCGGTCGCCGAGCTCGGCAATTCCGACAGGCTTCAGGTTGGCGAAATCGTCATGGCGCTCGGAAGCCCGCTGGGGCTCGCGCGATCCCTGACCCTCGGCGTCGTCTCGAGCCTGAACCGCTACTTCCCCGAGGATCAGCTCCCTTCCGGCGCGATCACCGGCCAGTACAACACCTGGATTCAGACCGACGCGGCGATCAATCCCGGCAACTCGGGGGGCCCGCTCGTGAACCTCCGCGGCGAGGTCGTCGGAATCAACGCGCGCGCGATCACGATCGTCGGCGAGAGCCTCGGCTTCGCGATCCCGATCAACCTCGCGAAGGAGGTCAGCCGGCAGCTCATCGCGAACGGGGGAATCTCCCGATCGTGGATCGGCGTCACGTGGCAGGAGCTCCAGCCCCTGGCGGGGTACCTCGACGTGCCCCCGGAGCGCGGGGCGGTCGTCGCGAGCGTCGCCGGCGGCTCACCCGCCTCCGACGCAGGGTTGCGGGCCGGGGACGTCGTGCTCACGTTCGGAGAGCACGGGGTCTCCGCCCGGTTCGAGGAGGACATCCCCCGGGTCGAGAAGCTGATCGCCGACACGCCCGTCGGCTCGGTCGTCGACGTGGTCTACCTCCGGAACGGAAAACACGGGTGGACCCAGGTCTCGACGCGCGAGCGCCCGAGGGTCGACGCGAAGCAGGTCGAGTGCCGGGAGTGGGGCTTCACGGCGCAGGAGATCACCGAGGAGACCGCGAGAGCGCTCAAGCTCGACGACCGGAAGGGCGTGCTCGTCTCCGGCGTGCGCGAGGATTCCTTCGCGGACGACGCGGGGCTCCGTCACGGGGACATCCTCAAGACGCTCGAGTCGAAGGAGGTCGACGGACTCGACGCCTTCCGCTCGCTGTGCCGATCACTCGGGGACGCGCGGACGGAGCGCATCCTCGCCGAGGTCCGCCGCGGGCACGTCGTCTACTACCACCTCCTGAAGCCGGTCTACAAGAAAGAGGAATCCAGGCTGCCGGCGCCGGGCGAGCCCGCCGGCGGTGGGGGCCGCCGATGAGGCGCGCCCGGACGCACGGGGCCCCGCGTCCGCGCCTCGCGATCGCCGTCGCCGTCGCCGTCGCCGCGAGCGCGACGCTCGCAGCCGCCGCGGAGCCTGCGACGCTCAGGGAGATCTACAACGATGCGAAGGGGCGCGTCGTCGGCATCACCTATTCACTCCGCCAGATGGAGAGCGAGACGGGGCTCGAGGGGCCGAAGGCCAACGGCGCCGTCTGCGGGCTGGTGGTGGACGCGCGCGGCCTCATCGTCGTTCCGGGGGACATCTTCCCGGAGGCCGGCGGGGAGCCGCGGGAGACGCTGGTCCCCGGCGAGTTCAAGCTCCACCTCGACGCCGATCGAACGTATGCGGCGGAGGCGGTGGGAATCGATCGCACGCTGAACCTCGCCTACCTTCGCGCCGAGAGCACGGCGCTTCCGGAGCTGCGCCCGGTGCGCTTCCGCGAGGGGGCGGCGCTGTCCATCGGCGATCCGGTGGTCGTCGTGGGGGTTCTCGGCCGCAAGTACGGCTTTACCCCCTCGGTCTTCCAGACGGTCGTCAACTCCGCGGCCAGGGCGACGACGCCGCTCTTCGGCGTCGACACGATTCTCCAGGACCTCTCGGTCGGAGGCCTCGTCGTCCGGCCCGACGGCACCGCCATCGGCCTGATTGCCAAGGACGTTCTCGTCGAAGATCTCGATCAGAATCGATCGCCCGGCAACCTCCTCTCGATCATCGCGAACATGGGCCAGGCCCAGAGCCGCCGCCCCGGTTACGCGATGGTGATGCCCTACGGAGCCTTCGCGAAGTCGCTCGCCGCGCCCCCGCCGCTCGACCTGGCCCGCGACGTGAAGCACGCGTGGATCGGCATCGTGATGCAGGCGCTCTCCGAGGACCTTCGCGACTACTGGAAGCTCCCCGTCACCGGCGGCATCATCGTGGGCGCCGTCGTGGAAGGCTCACCGGCGCAGGCGGCCGGCCTGAACCCCGGCGACATCCTGACGTCGCTCGACGGGCAGCCGTTGAAGATCAATCTCGACGCCCAGCTCGCGGACTTCCGCCGCCGCATCGAGATCCTGGGCGTCGGGCACGCCACCGACATCGATCTCTGGCGCGCCGGGCGTCCGATGCACGTGAGCCTGATGCTCGGCGAGGCGCCGAAGACGGCCTCCCGCGCCGCCGAGTACAAGGACGAGGATTTCGGGCTCACGGTCCGCGAGATCACGATCGACGTGCAGCAGGCGCTCAATCTCGACCCCAACGTCGACGGGGTCGTCGTGTCGGATCTGGAGGAGTCGGGATGGTCCGACGTCGCGGGGCTCACGCCCGACGACGTCATCGTGTCGGTCAACGGCGTGACCGTGAAGACCGTGGAGGAGATGGGCGCGGCCCTCGCGGACGTGAAGCACCGGCGCGACGGGCAGGCGGTCTTCTTCGTGATGCGCCCGCCGGACACCCTCTTCATCCGGGTGAAGACCGATTTCGGGAGAGCCGGACGGGACTGATCCGGCGGGCTGCGGCGACGGGCGTCATCGAATCCGGAGCAGGTTCTTCACGACGAGGCTGGCCATCTCGGGATTGTGCTCGAGCCGCCTCAGGCAGTACTGGTACCAGTGCCTCCCGTACGGCACGTAGAGCCGGACCTTCAAGCCCATCTTCATCAGCTCCTCCTGAAGCCCCGCGCGCGGGACGCCGAGGAGCATCTGCACTTCGAACGCCTCGGGGCCTTTCCCCAGCTCGCGCGCGAGCGCCAGGGCCCGCCGGATCACCCGCTCGTCGTGCGTCGCCAATCCGACGTACTGGCCGTTCTCCCACATCGTCCGCAGCAGCCCGAGCAGCCGCGACTTCATCGAGTCCTTGTCCGGGAACGCGATCGCCTCGCTCTCGCGGTAAATGCCGATGCACAGCCTCACGTTCGGCCTCAGGGGCGACAGCGCGGCGACGTCGGCCGGCGTGCGGAACAGGCGTGACTGGAGGACGATGCCGATCCGCGGGTGGCGCCCCGCGAACTTCCGGTAGAACCCCAGCGTCGAATCGACGGTCGTGTGATCCTCCATGTCGAACCGGACGAACTGGTTCACCGACGCCGCCTTCCGGAGGAGCACTTCGAGATTCCTCGCGCACAAGGCGTCGTCGATTCCCTGTCCCAGCGCCGAGAGCTTGACGGAGATGTTCGCGTACTCGCACCCCGCGAGATCCTCGAGGGCCGAGACGTACTCGTCGAGGAAGGCGGCCGTCTCACCCGCATGGGTCACCGCCTCGCCGAGGACGTCGACCGTGCTGCAGAGCCCTCGATCGGCGCGAAGCCGGTGGACGAGCGCCATGGCCTCGCCGCGCGTCTCACCCGCGATGTAGGGGGCGGCGAGGCGCCGCACGATGGGCTTCGGCGCCAGCTTGACCAGCCGGCTCCTCGCGCGCTGCAGGAGCGACCGTTTGTCGAGGCGAGGGGGAGCGGGCGGCGCCGGCGCCTCCCGGGGTTCCGTCTCGATGCCTGGCGGCGTCGTCAAGAGGCGACTCTCCGGGCTCAGGCGATCGCGGGAACGTGGTGGAGCGGGCCGTCCCCCTTGCCAATCTTGTAGGGATGGTTGACCGCCCTGGCGACGTACCGCTTCGCCTCGTCCACGGCCTCGGGAAGCGCGGTCCCGCGGGCGAGGAGGCAAGCGACCGCGGTCGCGAAGGTGCAGCCGACGCCGTGCGTGTTCGTCGTGGGGATCATCGTCGAGTCGTAGAGGGAGAACTTCCGCCCGTCGTAAAGGATGTCGATCGCGCGCGGCCCGAGATGCCCCCCCGTGACCACCGCGGCCCGGGCCCCGGCCTTGACGAGCGCGCGCGCCGCCTCCTTCATCGATCGCACGTCGGTGGCCCGCGCGCCCGTGAGCGCGGAGGCCTCCTCCATGTTCGGCGTCACGACCGCGGCGAGCGGAAAGATCTTCTCCCGGAGGACCGAGATCGCCTTCTTCTCCAGGAGAGACGTCCCGCTCGTGGAGCGAAGCACCGGATCGACCACGACGTTCTCCAGCCGGAGCGTGTGGATCAGGCTCGCGACGATGGTGGCCGCGCGGGCGGTCCCGAGCATGCCGACCTTGACCGCGTGGATATCGATGTCGGAGTGAAGTGACTCGATCTGCTGCGCGATGAACTCCATCGGCAGGTCATAGATGGCCTGGATCCCGGTCGTGTTCTGCGCGGTCACCGACGTGATCACGCCCACGCCGTAGTGCCCGAAGGCGGCGATCGTCTTCAGATCGGCCGCCACACCCGCGCCGGCCGAAGGATCCCAGCCCGCGATGCTCATCACGGTGCGATTCATTCATCTCCTCCGCGGACCCGCCGAACCTCGGCCCGGATCCCGGCGATGCGCTCCGCCCGATCGGGCGCGAGCGCGATGCCGGAAATCATCCCGATGCCGGCGACCGGCAGTCCGGCGACCTCCGCCACGTTGTCGATGGTGATGCCTCCCAGCGCGAAGACGGGCAACCGCACCGCGTCGAGCACGCCGGCCAGCGCGGCGAGGCCCACCGGCGCGCCGTACCGTCTCTTCGAAGGAGTGTCGAAGACCGGGCCGAACGTGATGAAGTCGGCCCCCTGCCACTCCGCCTCCATCGCCTCCTCCACGCCGTGCGTCGAAACTCCAATCCGGATCCGCGACCCGCCTTTCCGTCGCACGTCGCGCGCGGCGAGGCCGTCGGCCGGGAGATGCGCGCCGCTCGCGCCGACCGCCATGGCGATGTCGAACCGCGAGCTCACGTACGTCTCCACCCCTCGAGGCGCCGCTGCCGCGATCACCTCGCGGGCCATCTCGATCCTCGCTCTCGCGCTCAGGTCCTTCTCCCGGATCTGCACCATGTCGACCCCGGCGCGGACGGCTGCGAGGATCGGCTCATGCGGCAACGCCCCCGGGGTCAGGCTCCTGTCGGAAATGTAGTAGAGTTTGAGCACCTGGGTTCCGGGCCGATCGGCGACGCCCGGGCGTCAGGATACCATCCCAAGAGGACGCTTTTCGACGGAGCCCGGCCTGAGCGTCGATCTCGCGTGCGTGTCGTTTCTCAACGCCCTGCCGTACGTCGAGGGGTTCCGGAAGCTCCCCGAGGCGGAGCGGCCGCGCGTCCTCCTCGATCCGCCGTTCCGCTGCGCGGAGCGGCTCGCACGGGGCGAGGTGACGGCGGCGCTCGTGCCATCGATCGAGTGGGCCAGACTCCCCGGCTCCCGCCGCGTGCATGATTTCGGCATCGCGTCGAGAGCGGAGGTGCGATCGGTCCTGCTGCTGTCGAAGCGGCCGCTCGATCGGCTGGCGGACGTCGCGGTCGACGCCAACTCGCGCACGAGCGTGGCGCTTCTGCGCCTTCTCCTCGCACGCGTCCACGGCGTCCGGCCCGCCTGTCACCCGATGGAGGCGAACCCCGACGTGATGCTCGGCCGGTGCGACGCGGCTCTGCTCATTGGGGATGCGGCGCTCGCGGCGAGGGTCCCGCGCGTCGAGGTGCACGACCTGGCGGCGATGTGGAATGCGTTCACGGGGATGCCGTTCGTCTTCGCGGTCTGGGCCGCGAACGACGAAGTCGGCGCGCGCCGCGCCGAGCCGGTTCTCGAGGCGGGCCTCGCGGCCGGGCTCGCCGGGCTCGAGGAATCGGCGGCGCGGGCCGCGTTCCGGCACGCGCTCAGCGCCGTTGAGATCCTCAGCTACCTGACGCGCAACATCCACTACCGGCTCGGACCCGACGAGGCAAAGAGCCTCGACGCATTCCTGGGGATGTGCCGCGATGAGGGCTGGATCGGCGCCCATTGGGCGGCTATTTGAGGAGCTTCCTGAGATCGTCTTCCAGTCGGGGGCTCTGGAGGAGAGCGTGCACCTCCTCCCGGCTGACGTGGCGCCCCATCAGTTTCACGAGGCTGCCGAGCCCCACGCTGCGACCGAAGAGCCTCTCGAGATCGCTCCGATCGGTCATCGAGCCGAGCAGATCCTGAATCTCATCCGGGCGAAATCGCGCGCGGATCGGCCTCGGTGCCGTCATGCCTCTCTCCTTCCGTGGCGGGTGGAGATTTCGCGATGGCGGCGGTCCCACCATCGCGAAGGAAGGTCGCAATCGTATCACTCCGATTCCCGGCCATCAACGCCCGGTCGCGGCGCGCGGGAATCCTGCAACGCTCACGCATTGAATCACTTCCACGCGACGGGTCGTCCAACGCGAAAAGCCACACCGGGCGAGGCCGGGGGCTCGCAAGATTCTTGGAGAATTCTATTGAAATCCAGCATGTCCCCAACTTATGATGTCCACGGAGTCAGTCATCACGACGACATTCTCGAACGACACACACGTCCCGCACCGAGGAGCAAATGAAAAGAACCCCCGTCGACGACAACGAAAAGCGCGACATCGGCGCCCGCATCAAGCGCCTGCGAAAAGAAGCAGGGCTCCGGCAGTGGCAGCTCGCGGAGCTCATCGGAGCGACGCAACCCGCCATCCACATGTACGAGCGCGGCGTCCTTCCCGAGCCGAAGAGGCTGCTGGAGCTCGCCAAGATCGGCAACACCACGGTCGAGTGGATTCTCACCGGCCGTCACTGGGAGAGCGGTTCCCCCGAGATGCCGCGCGTCCCGCGCGAGATCTACGAGCTCGCGTTCAAGTTCCGCGACTACAGCGAGGAAGATCGCGAGTCGCTCGGATCGGCCCTCGAGACGATCAACTCGACCGTCGAGGCGATCCAGAAAGCCGAGAAGGAGGACTTCGAGAAGCTGAGCATCGAGGAAATTGCGCAGCGCATCAAGGACTTCTCCCGTGAAACGCGCCGCGCGCTGAGCGCCGCACTCGAGATCCACTACGCGGTCTACAAGGCCCTGCTCGACCAGGGCGTGGATCGGATGAAGACGTCGACCCTCTATGACCAGGGGAAGGAATACGTCGAGGACGCCTCGGAAAGATCGGAGAAGGGCAAGGGACGGCGCCCCGTCTTCATGCGCGCGAACAGCCTCGAGGCCATCCGCGGTCACATCTTCAAGCTCGATGCGTCGCTCCTCGCCATCAACGACATCCTGCGCGACAAGGAACTCCGGAAGGAATTCGAGGAGAGCCTCACGAAGCTGTACGCCAAGCTCGAAGGCAAGCACAAGAAGTCGGCGCGCGCGCGCGGACGAAAAGTCGCCGCCCGCTGACCCTCGGTCGTCACCCCGGTATTCACCACGGCATGCCGCGACGGGCTCCCTCGAGCCCGTCGCGGCTTATTTCTGTCTAACCCCTTGACATGGCACGAAAACACGTCCATCTTGCCGACCGCGCTGACGATTGTTACGACGGAACCGACGAACAAGTACGGACACATCTGGCGGAGGCCGGGCGGATGGAAACGATTCTCATGGTGACGCTGATCCTTTCCTCACTCGTTCTGAGCGTCGGCCTCGGCGCCCTGCTCATCGCGGGATTCCTCGGGCTCGTCACGCGCTTCGTCGCCAAACAGCCCCTGCCCCGCTCCTGATTCGGTATTCCCGACTTCAGGTCAACTCCTTCTTGACATGCTCCGCATCTCCGGGGATATTCCCGCCGACTCATTCTCCGGGGGTAGGAGCATGGCTGTCGTCGAGCCGGATTCCGGTCCCGCGCCGGAAGGCGTTCATCGGGCGCTGCGCGCCGCGGCGCACGATCTCAACAACGTGCGATACCGGCTGACACTCCTGACCGACTCCTTCCACGACCGTCTCCAGGACCCGAAGGCCCGGGACGACGCCCGGGAGATGCTCCTGGACACGACGCGGCTTCTCGGCGACATCATCGATCGGCTGCGTCGAGCCGGCCGGAGCGGGGCCTGAACCGGGAATGACCCCACGCCGGAACTGCATCCTCATCATCGAGGACGACCCCTTCATTCGCCGGGAGTTGATCCGCGTCTTCGACTCGACCTACGAGGTGCTCGAGGCCGATGGCCGCGACCCGGCCCTCGAGATCCTCGGAGCGCGCGAGGTGGATGTCGTCCTCGTCGACATGCACCTGCCGCCGGACACCGAGACGATTGACGAGGGCCTGCGCGCGCTCGACGCGGTCCGGGCCCAGGCCCCGGAGACTCTCGTGCTCGCCATGAGCGGGGACGGGGACCGCGACACGTGCCTTCGCGCGGCCGAACGTGGGGCCTACGACTTCTTCACCAAGCCGATCGACTCCCGCGAGCTCCAGGTCATCGTGCGGCGCGCGCTCGATCGCCGCCGGATGGATCGCGACCTCACCCGCCTCCAGACCGAGCTCGAACGACGTTACGATTTCTCGGCGCTCGTCGGCCTGAGCCCGCCGATGGAGTGCCTCAAGGCATCCATCCGGAAGGTCGCCGACAGCACGGCGACCGTGATCATCCGGGGGGAGAGTGGAACGGGCAAGGAGCTCGTCGCCCGCGCCGTCCATTTCAACTCCCCCCGGCGCAAGAGCGCCTTCATCGCCCTGAACTGCTCCGCCCTGCCCGAAAACCTCGTCGAGGACGAGCTGTTCGGACACGAGAAGGGGGCGTTCACGGGCGCCGATCGCCGTCGCGAGGGACGCTTCGAGATGGCGCACGGGGGCACCCTGTTCCTCGACGAGATCGGGACGCTCACCCTCGCCGTGCAGGCCAAGCTGCTCCGTGTGCTGGAGTCACGGCGGTTCGAGCGCGTCGGCGGAAAGGAGACGATCACCGTCGACTTCCGTCTCGTCGCGGCGACCAACCAGGATCTCGAGGAGGACGTGGCCGCCCGCAAGTTCCGGCAGGACCTCTACTACCGGATCAACGTCGTGAGGCTCGATCTGCCCCCTCTCCGCGCGCGCGGATCCGACGTGGGGCTCCTCGCGGAGAAGTTCCTCGTCAGGTTCTGCCGCGACAACGGCGCGCCGGCCCGCCGGCTGACCGAGCCGGCGATCGCGTCCCTCCAGGCGTACGCCTGGCCGGGAAACGTCCGCGAGCTCGAGCACCTGATGGAAAGCCTCTCGCTGCTGGCCGATGGAGAGCAGATCGGCCCCGAGCAGCTTCCGGAGCACATCGTGCGCCGGACCCATTCGAATTCCGCCGCCGTCCCGTCCAGTGTCGGCGAGGGAATCCTCTGGGAGAGTCAGGTGGAGAACTTCGAGCGAGGGCTGCTCGAGGAGGCCCTCCGCCGCTCCGGCGGCGTCAAGACCGAGGCCGCCGCTCTGCTGGGTCTCAAGAAGGACCAGATGAAGTACCTCTGCCGGAAGTACAGCCTCTGAGCTGACTCCTCCCCCCGCTCGAGGAAAATCTTCTTGCCCCCGACGTGGACGAATTCCCCCGCCGAGGCCGGGCGGCCGGCGGAACGTGGCCGCCACCGCCGCGCCCCGCGACCCGCCAGCGGCTTCATCCTCCCGTCCGGCGGGCGATTCCAGCGCTCGCTCCGCCCGCGCGCACGGATGGACCTCGATTCGACAGAGCCTGGCACACGCGTTGCTCTACGAGAGAAGTGCAAGTCGAAGTGGAAAGGGAAGGACGAAGCAGACGGATGAGAGAGGCTGGACAAAGAAACATCTTGCCAGGGTCAACAGTTCGGGCGTAGTATCATCACGAATCGCGAATCAGGCTCGGAATGAAATGAACAAGACCAATTCTCGACTCGACTGACCGATCGTCGGTGAGAAAGTGAACGTCAACCGTCCCAGGGAAAGAGGAGAAACAGTCATGGCCGACAAGAAGACCGCCAAGCCGAAGGCTCAGAAGCTCGAGAAGAAGAACTCCCCGTACGTCGCGAAGACCCTCCAGGGGCCCGGCAAGCTCCCCGGCTGATCTCGACCCCGCCGTAGGGGCCGGCGCCGAACAGGCGCCGGCCCCACACCTCACCACCAGATTTTCCCCCGCAAGAGACGGCTTGCGAATCTCAGACCGCTTCCAAGCACGCTGGTCCGCTCCCCGAGAATCCTGGCGCGCGCCGACATCCCCGGGATGAGATCGCCGCCGAGGTTCGGCACACGGATTTCGACGTCGCGGGCCGCCCCGTCGCCGGGAATCCGGGCCACCGATCCCGCGAAGACGCTGCCCGGAAACGCCTCGTGCGAGAGCTCGACGGAAGCGCCTTCCTCGAACTCCGAGAGCTCGGCCTCCGGCAGCGTGACGACTCCCCGGAGCGCGACCCCCTCGGCGATCTCGCACCACTCCTCCCCTTCCCTCAGGAATCTCCCTTCGCGATCGCCGAGGCGGGCCGCGAGCACGATCCCCGCCACCGGGGCGCGGAGAACAAGATCGTTCTCGCGGCGGGCCAGTGTCTCGATCGCCGCGCCGCTTCGCGCCCAGGCATCGCGGCGGGCCAGCGCCTCCGCCGTGCGCCCTTCGGCCTCCGCTCGCCCCCACGCCACGCGGAGGAGATCCCTGTCGAGCCTCAGACCCTCGACCCGGGCGCGCAGATCGGAATTCTGGAGTCGCGCCAGCGGTTCGCCCGCCTCGACGCGCTCACCCTCGCGAACGAGCACGGCGGAGACGAAGCCCGCCACCTCCGCACGGACTCCGAGGCGCGCGACGGGCTGCAGGCGGGCGGTGCCGTGGACATGCACGCGGAAGATCGGGAGCGCCGCGACGACCAGTGCCGCCGAGGCCGCCACGGCGAGCGGCGCCCGCCACCCCGTGCGCCCGCCCGCCCCGCTCTCCTCGCGGACGCCGCGGATGAACCTCCGCGCCGAGCCGGACAGGGCGCGCGCAACACCCAGGGTCAGCGCCCCGGCGACGACCGCGCCGACGGCCGGCCCGGCGAGACGAGACGTGAGGAGATAGACGACCCAGGGGACCGCAACCGTCCAGGCGCCCTGATAGAGCCACGCGAGCGAGCCGAAGATGAAGTACACGCGACGCAACCGCACCGCCGGGCGCGGGTGCACGGGGGCGATCCGGAACACCTTCTCCCGGAGCAGGTCGCCGAGGTAGGCGAAGGATCTCGGCAGGAGGTTGGGCGCTTCCAGGATGTCGACGGCCATGTAGTAGCCGTCGAACGGCACGAGGGGGTTCCAGTTGAAGAAGAGCGTCATCGGCCCGCCCACGATCATCACGATCAGGGAGAGCTCGCTCGTCACCGAGCCGGGAACGGCGCCCCACCAGGCGAAGAATCCGAGAGCGGCGAGGATGAGCCCTGTGTAGCCGCCGCTGAGCGAGACCATCACGCGCTGAAACCGCGACGGCAGGAGATACGAGGCGGTCGTGTCGGTGTAGGCCCCGGGGAACTGGAAGTAGGCGAGCGCAAACCCCATTTCGGGAACCCGGCCGCCGAAGTACTTCAGCGTGAGACCGTGCGCCGCCTCGTGGATGGCGATCATGACGCCGCTCACCAGGTCGAAGACGAGCATCCGGCCGAAGAACCCGGAGGCGCCCCCGGCGACGGCGCTCGCCAGCATCCCGGAAAACGCCGGGCCCAGGTGGGCTCCCGTCGCGATCGATCCGATCCCCGCGGCCAGGATCAGCGCGATCGAGACGACGCAGAAGCTCCTCGACCAGAACCAGCGAAGCCTCCGGGCCATCACGCCGAGGAGACGATCGGGATCGAACGGCATGAGCTTCAGCAGGGCGAGGCTGCCGCTCACCATCCGACGACTGGAGGCGGCCGCGCGCTCGCGCTGCCGGAACTCTTCGAGGAGCTGCTCCGGCGAGAAGCTCGACGCCTCGACGAACCCCTCCCGGCGCAGCGAATCGACGAACTCCTCGAGGTCGGAGGTCTCGAGGGCCAGCCCCGTCCGCCGCTCGAACTCGGCGGCGATCCGCTCACTGTCCCGCGTGCCGTCGAGAAGCTCGAGGATGACCTGCTCGTCCTCGCCCAGCCGCAGGTAGGAGCCGGCGTCGGGATCCGCGACGACGTAGAAAATCTCGTCCTCGACCTGCCGCCGCACGATGAGGAGATTGCGCCGCTTTCGAGGCCGTTCACCGGGTGCGTTCACGGAGGCCTCCTGCCGCCATCAACGCTTTCCGGGAGCGAGCGTCACGACGTCGCCCTCCTCGAGCCCCTGGACGACTTCCACGCGATCGTCCCCCCGGAACCCCAGTCGGACGCGCCGGGTCGACTCCCCCGCGCCCGAAAGGCACGTGATCTCGGCGTCGCCGGAGTCCGCGGCCGCGTCCCGGAGCGCGCCCCTGGGAATCGTGAGGCGGCCGGGAGGGAGCGAGAGATCCACGTCGACGACGACGCTCATGCCGGGGCGCAGGTCGGGCCTTCCTCCCGGCGGGATTTCCAGGAGAACCTCCGCCGACCCCGAGGCGGGGTCGAGGACGTCGTTGATCCACCGGAAGCGGGCCTCGACGGCCGCCCCCTCGACCATCTCGGAGCGCACCCACGCGCGCGCGCCGCGGCGGAGGTACGGGTAGGCCCACTGGGGCACGTACACGCGGGCCAGGAGCGGCGCGAGCGCCGTGACGCGGAAGAGCTCCCGCACGTCGTCCGCGATCAAGACCTGGCCCACGACGGCGGTTCGCGCGGAGACGATGCCGTCGAACGGCGCCCGCACGAAGGACTTGTCGAGGGCCTGGGCGGCCATTGCCGCCGACTTCTCGGCGACTTCGAGCTTGAACCGAGCGCTGTCGTACGCCTCGGTCGAGAGCGCGCTCTCCCGCTTCAACCGCTCGGCGCGATCGTACTCGGCGCGCGCCTGCTCCGCGTCGAGCGCCGCGACGTCCCTCGCGAGCGACAGCTCACGGCTCTCGAGCTCGCAGAGGACCTGGCCCTCGCGCACCCGTTCGCCCCGCTGCGCCCGCACCGCGCTGATGATGCCCGGCCGGCGCGTGAGGACCGCGACGTCTTTCTCGACGAAGAGGTGGCTCGCCTGTCGCAGCTTCGCATCGGCCGGCAGATCCCTGCGGACCGGGGCCGACGCGGCGGCTGGATCCGCGTCTCGCGTCGCCGCCCGCCGCGCCGGCGGAGGCGCTTGAACGGCGGCATCGCGCGACGCCTCGCCGGTCGTGCACGCCGCGCAGGCCGCCGCGCAGGTGACGGCGGCGGCCAGGGCCCCCGCGCGCGTCACCACCACAGAAGGCTCCTCACATAACGGTAGGGAGCGCGCAGCGCGAGGGCGGCCAGGCTCCGCCTTCCGGCGGCGATCCGGACCTGGCCCGTCATTCCGGGTCGCAGGTCGGGCATCGCCCCGTCCACCTGGGCCTCCGCGATGATGGAGGTCCGCCCCTCCACGACCTCGGCGGCGTGGCGCACCGCGCGCACGGAGGCGGGCACATCACGCTCGGGGAACGACTCGAACTTCAGGATCGCGGGGAGGGGGAGCGGTTCGGCGAGGAGGACGTCCGCATCCCGCTCCGGCACGGCGATCTCGGCGCGCATCGGCTCGACGGGGGCGAGCGTGCAGAGCACCGAGCCGATGTCCAGAAGCTCTCCCGCCCTCTCCCTCAGGTGCGGCGTCATCAGGACGCCGTCCAACGGCGCCCGCAGCACCGCCTGGTCGATCTTCGATCGCAGGAGGTCCCTCTCCCGCTCCCACCTCGCCCGCTCGAGCCGGGAGACGACAAGGTCCGCCGCGCGCCCCTCGGCCTCGCTTCGCACGAGGGCGAACTCCGCGGCCCGCAGCTTCCCCTCGGCCTCGCCGAGCCGCAACGTCCAGTCGGTGTCGTCGAGCCGGGCGAGACTCTCGCCGGCCCGGACGAGCGCGCCGTCGGGGATATCGGAGACGTCGCGAACGACCCCGCGCACGTGCGCGACGACGTCCACCCTGCGGGCGGGCTGAAGGACGAAGCTGCCGGGGATGCGCAGATCCCACGAGACGAGTGTCGCCACGAGGACCACCGCGGCGACGCCCGCGCCCCACGCCGCGAGCCGCCGTCCCGAGAGCGCCTTGAGCCGCGCGCGGCTCCGGCGCATCGGCTCGAGAACCGAGACGAAGGGGAGATCCCGGTAGAGCCGCGCGTTGCGCAGGGCCACGGTCGCCTGAAGCGCGACGATCGTCGCCGCCTCCCGTGAGGCCTCGGTCAGGATCTCCGGTGTGGCCGTCTCGAACCCGATGGCGCCGAGGCTCCCCTGCTCGTCGGCCAGCGGGATGACGAGGATCCCGCGGCAGGATGAGCGCTCGAAATGACGGGCGGCGCGCTCGCCGAACGGGCCTGCGACCGACGCATCTCCGGGCGAGGAGAGATCCTCGGCCACGACCCCGCGCTCCGGGCTCTCCTCCGCCCCCCGGTCGATGGCCGTGAGGGATCGGCGGCGGCCGGCGGCCCACACGAGGAGCGCCTCGAGGGAGGCGACGGAGGGTTCCTCGCGATCGACGCGCGTGGCCCCCGAGATCGCGTGAAGGCGCAGCGCGCCGCGCTCGTCCACGAGCACGCCGCAGCGATCGAACCCCAGGAGGCGCGCCGGCAGATCCGCGAGCGCCCGGAGGATCCTCGACGCGTCGAGCGTCGAGGCGATCTCGCGGCCCACTTCGGCGATGCCGCGCAATGCGTCCGCCCGCTCCGCCAGATTCTTCGCCGCCCTCGCGAGATCGAGGTTTCTCCGCTGCGCGATGACGAGGGCGGTCTGCGTTGCGAGCACCGACAGGATCTTCTCGTCCCCCGAGGTGAACGACGCACCCCGCCCGCGACGGCCGAGACAGAGGAGGCCGAGCGACTCCTTGTCGACGGCGAGGGATGCGGCGACGATCGCCTCCGGCGCGCGCGGCACCGAGGCCCCTTCCACGAAGGGCGCGATCACGATCGAGCCGGCCGCCGCGTCGATCCGGAGCCCCACGATCGCCGCCAGCTGGCGGCAGGCGTCGCGCGGGAGGCCGGTCGGCTCCGGCTCCTCGGCGCGCATCTCCGGGCTCGCGTAGGCGATGAAGCCGACGTCCGCCTTGAGGAGCGTGACGGCCTCCTCGAGGATACGGGCACCCGCCCCCGCGATGTCGGCGGAGCGGGCGGCGATCTCCGAGACGGAGTAGAGGACGTTGATCTCCTCGTACAGGTTGAGAAGCTCCTCCGTCACCATCTCGAGCCGTCTCTGGGTGTCCTCCCCCGGGCTCAACTCGCGGCCTCCGGCGGGCCGAGGATCTCGAGGATTCTCTCGCGCAGCTTCCGCGGGCTGAACGGCTTGGTCATGATCTCGTCGGCGCCGCTCGCCCGCGCCTTCTCCTTCTGGAACTCCTGCGCGAAGGCGGTGAGGATGAGGACGTGGATCCCGCGGGTCGCGGGATCGGACTTGATCTCCTCGCACACCTGGTAGCCGTCCTTGCGCGGCATGTCGATGTCGAGGAGGATGAGGCTCGGCATCTCCGACTTCGCGAGGCGGGCGGCCTCCTCGCCGTCCTGCGCCGTGATGGGCTCGAACCCGGCCTTCCTCACGACGTAGACGAGCGCCTGCATCGGCGCCGGCTCGTCGTCGCAGACGAGGACCCGCTTCTTCATCGCGCCCCCGCCTCCTGGAGCGCGGCCCGCACGCCCCTGACGAACGACTCGCGCGTCAGCGGGATCCCCGGCCAGCCCGTCTGATCCTGGCGCGGGATGTCGTGGGCCGTCATCAGGATCACCGGGCGCTCGCGCGTCTCGGGATGCGCCCGGAGACGCCGGATCACCTGGACGCCGTCCACACCGGGCATCTTCAGGTCGAGCACGATGAGATCGGGCCGATCCTCCCGCGCCGCGAGAAGAGCCTCCTCGCCGCCGCCGGCAATGGAGACGTCCAGCCCCTCGCGGCTCAGGAGCCCCGCGACCGCCTCGGCCACGTAGCGATCGTCGTCGACGACGAGGACCTTTCCCCGCGGCGACGTGGCGCCCGCGCGGGCCGGGATCGCCGCCCTCACCGCGCCGAGGAATCGCTCGCGATCGATGGGCTTGGGCTGGAACGAGAAGGCCCCCGTCTGAAATCGATCGCCGTCGCGGACGACGCTGAGCGCGAGGACGCGGATCCGCTCGGTGCGGCTGTCCTCTCGAAGGTCCCCGAGCATCGTGAGCGCCTCCCCGCCCTCCATCAGGAGATCGAGGACGAGCCCGTCGGGGGACGCCTGGCGGGCGAGCCGCAGCGCCGAGACCGCATCGGCGGCCTCGAGGACCTCGGCCCCGTCGCCGGCGAGGATCTCCCTCAGGATCTCCCGGAGAGGCTCGTCGGCCGAGGCGATGATGAAACGCCGTGGAGCCTGAGGCGCCATGGCGCCGGAAAAGGCCGCTTCCTCGGCGGCCGCGGCCGCCGCCATCGCCTCCTCGATCAGCGGATCGCCCGCCTGGGCCGGCGCCGAGCGCTCGAGGATCGGGTCGGCGGCGGGCCGCGTGAGATCGTCGATGCGCTGCGCCATGCGATCGACCTCCGTCCGGATCGACTCGAGATACCGCCGGCGCTCCGCCGGGTCGAGCTCGTCCTCGCCGACGATCTCGGCGAGGGCCTTGATGCCGGTGAGAGGCGTCTTCAGATCGTGCGCGATCGCCGCGGGGCGAAACGCCGCCTCGGCCTCCGAGCGCGCGAGGTGAAGGGCCCGGCTCCGCTCGACGATCTGCGCGTCCAGCTCCTCCCGGCGCGATCTCAGGATGCCGGCCATGATCGAGAAGCTGGTCGACAGCTCCCCCAACTCGTCCGGGGGCCTCGGCCCGAGATGAAACGGCTCGTCGAGCCTTCCCTCCGAGATCCACTCCACGTGCTCCTTGAGGACGTGGATCGGGGCGACCACCTGCCGGACGAGAAGCCACGTCGCGAAGAGGCCGAAGGCGAGGCAGGCGGCCGCCGCGAACGACACACGCCAGACGATCTTCGACAGCAGGGAGTCGAGGGGCTCTGTCGCAAGGGTGATCTCGATCCAGCCCCGGAGCGCGGCCGGATCCTCCCCGCTCCCTTCGAGCGCACGGCGGAATCGCTCGGACAGCGGGACCGCGCGCTCGGCCTCCCGCGGATCGCTCAGCGTGCCCGGAAGCGGCGCCCGCTCGTCACCTTTGGGGGAGCCCCCGGGGCTCGCCGCCGCGCGGCGCACCGGCACCAGGATGTCGAGCCGGTGGCTCCGGGTGTTGGCCTGCTCGTCGCCGACGTGCGCGATCGCCTTCCCCGAGCGATCGAAGAAGCCGGCGTAGACGACGTACGGATCGCGCCCGACGTCGGCGAGCGAGTCTCCGATCTTCCACGGGTCGCCGGCCTGGATTGCGGCGCCGTTCCGCGCGGCCCACCTCTCGACCCGCGCGATCTCGGTCAGCCGGAGCTGGTCGCGCACCGTCCCCCGGGCGAGGTAGTAGGTCGACCCGATCGTCACCGCGAGGGCGAGGCCGAGGATCCACCCCACGTGCGCGACGAGCTTGCCCGCGAGGCCGAGCCGTGACAGCCATCGTCGCGTGGTCTCTCTCACCGGTCTCTCCGACGAACCGGGCGGCGGGCACCGGCGATCGATGGACCCGCCCGTGTGGGGATGGAAAGGGCATGTTAGCCCCGACGTGAAACGGGCCGCAAGACTTAATCCTTCCTGAATGTCATGGGCGGCTGACGCTGAGCTTGCTGGCGCCGTCGAAGAGCAGGATCCTGGCGTCCGGGTCCATGGCCAGCCACTCGCCGATGACGGCCTGAGGATCGGTGACCGCCACCATGTGCGCCGCGCCGATCTCCTCGGGCGCGAGGGCCGCGTGCAGGTGCAGCGCCGAGAGACGCAGGATGAGTCGGGCGAAGTTCACGGCCTTGTGCGAGTAGAGACGGTACGGTCCCTGCGGAGGCGCGGCGGCGGCGGTGAGGTTTCCCCTGAGCGGCTCCCAGAAGGCCGGGAGCGTGTGCGCCGGACCCACGCCCCCCGAGCACTCGCACAGGAAGAGGATGTCCCCACCGTCCTCGACGGCATCGCCGCACAGCTCGAGGGCGCGCTGCGCGATGTACAGGTCGATGTCGTTCGGGTACCCGCCGGGCGAGATGACGGCGAACCGCGCGGGCTCGGTGACGACGTGGGAGATCGCGTCGGCGCGGACCATGCCGCGGGACGCGGCGTCCTCGAGCTCCCCCGCCTCGGCCCAGAAGATCTCGTCCCCCGATGAGCCGAACGTGAGGGCGAAGGCCGGCCGGCCCGAGAGCGCGGCGTCGAACGCCTCGACGTAGTCCTCGGCGAGCGGGTTCGTCCGGCGCGCCGCTTCCGGATGCCACGGGTGGTGGCCGGCGCGCGAGCGGGGATCGAGAGTGAAGGAGTGATTCGCCTCGATCGCCTCCATCGCGGCGAGCCCGGGGAAGACGAACTTCGGGGGGCACGAGTAGCCCGCGAAGTAGTGCGGCTTCATGTCGCTGAGGACGAAGAAACCTTCAGCCTCCATCGCCCGCGCGTCGAGCCGCACCGGCGTGCCGCGCGACGTCACGCCGAAGTCGGTGAAGGGGCCCGCGATCGCGTCGTGGAGAATGACGCGCCCGACCGGCACCCCCTCCGCCCGGAGGAGCCCTTCGAGCTCGGAGGCGAGCGCGACCGTCGCCGGGGATCGGGGATCGTGAGAGCCGGTCGCGACGACGAGCCACGACTCCCGCGCGGCTCGCAGCGCGGGGGCGATCGCGCGCACAAGCGGAGCCCTGGGCTCCTCGCGGGTCGCGTCGCTCACGAGGAGCGCGACGGTGAGGCCGGCGAGAGCCTCGGCAGGCCTTCCGCCGCACGCGAGCGCGAGAGAGAGGATCGACGCGTCCGCCTCCGCAGGGCGATCCGCGTGCGATCGGGGCCGGCGGGGGCGGTGGATCCCGGCGACGTTCTCGGCGGGAACGAGAAGCCGGATCTCCCCCCGGCCGTACCTGAGGGGCCACTCGACGAGGGTGCGATCGTCCGCGGCGGGCGTCAGGGCGCGCGTCCGGAGACGCGCTTGAGCCCCTCGCGCGCCGCGCCGAAGGACGGGTTCGCGCGCAGGGCCTGCTCGAAGTAGCCGCGCGCCGCGCGGAGATCGCCGCGGCTCTCCGCCACGAGGCCGAGCCCGTGGTATCCCTGCGGCGCCTGCGGCGCCGCCGCGATCCCCGCCCGGTACTCCGCCTCGGCTTCGGCGATCTTCCGCTGCGAGAAGTAGACGTCCCCCCGCGCGAGATGGACCTCGGGAAGCGAAGGGTCGATCTCGGCCGCGCGGCCCAGCGTCTTCAGCGCGTCGTCGGGGCGCTGCGCGCTGAACTGGAGCCAGCCCAGTGAGAGCAGCGAGTCGATGCTGTTGGGATCGACGTCGAGGGCGTGCTCGTAGAAGACCTCGGCCTCGTGCGCCTGGCCGCGGCGCTGGAAGATCTTGGCCATCGCCAGGATTGCCTGGAGGTGATCCGGGCGCTGCAGGAGCACCTTCTTGTAGTAGCTCGCCGCCTCGTCGAAATTCCCCTGCACGAAGGCGAGGTTGCCGAGCGAGGCGAGGGCATAGGCGTGGCCGGGGTGCGCGGCGATGGCGCGGTCGAGCGCTTTTTTCGCCTCGTCGTATTGCCCGGCCATCATCCGGATGTAGCCGACGCTCAGGAGGACGTCGACGTCGGCCGGATTCTTCGCGAGAAGCGTTCGGTACTCGCCGAGCGCCTCGTCGAACATGCGGAGGGAGCGGTACGAGTCGCCCATCGTCCGCCGAACCGAGTCGTTGGCCGGGTCCTCCGCGAGGATCGAGCGCGCCACCTCGACGGCCACCTGGAAGTCGCCGGTGCCGTACGCCGTGTAGGCGCGGTTGATCCGGTCGAGCAACTGGAGGCGATCCTTGGGATCGGCCAGACCCCGGGCGCCCCCCGACAGGAGGAGCATCGGGTCCTGCGAGAGGGCGTCCTTCGACCCCTCGCTCCCGCCGGTGTACCCCAGGCTCCGGAGCTTCGCCTCCTCCTCGGGCGAGAGGCCCACCGATTCCGCCTCCTTCGCCTGGGCCGCCGCGTCACCCACGATCCGCTCGAGCTTCCCGCGGAGATCCGCCGCCTCCGCCGCGTGCGACCCCGCGACGTTGCTCTTCTCAGCGGAATCCGCCGGAAGGTCGTACAGCTCCCGCCGTGGAGCCTCGATGAACTTCCACTTCCCCTCGCGGAGGGAAGCGACCGGGCTCCACCCGTACATGAGAAACGGGATCGCCGCCTCGGTGAAGGCGGCGAGCTTCAGGTCGGGGGTCTGCCCGTCCATCAGCGGCCAGAGCGAGGTCCCCGCAGCGGCGGGCCGTGGCGGCAGCCTCAGGAGGTCCAGGATCGTGGGCATGATGTCGACGGTTCTCACCACCGAGCTGACGCGCTTCGGGCCCGAAAGGAACCCGGGAACCTGGATGATGAGCGGGACGCGCGCCGTCTCGTCGTAGACGAAGACCCCGTGCGTCTGCTCCCCGTGATCGCGCAGCCCCTCGCCGTGATCTCCGACCGCGACGACGATCGTCCTCTCGCGCGCCCCCATCTCCTTGATGGCGGCGAGGAGGCGTCCGAGCTGCGCGTCCACGTAGGCGATCTCGCCGTCGTACCCGTTCCGCCCGTACTCCTCGCGGTAGGGCGAAGGGGGATGGTACGGGGAGTGCGCGTCGTAGTAGTGGACCCAGAGGAACCACTTCGAGGACTTCGCCTGCGCCAGGTACTTGAGCGCCGCGTCCGTGACCTCGCGGGCGCCGCGCTGGGAAATGAGGGCGTCGTGCGCTCCCGCGTCGGGGAGGTAATCGTCGTACGACTCGAACCCCTGGTCGAGCCCGAACATCGAGTGGAGGATGAACGCCCCGACCACCGCGCCGGTGTGCCATCCGCCGGCCTTCACCACTTCGGCGAGCGTCTCGACCGAGGCCCGGATCCGCGCGGTGCCGTTGTTGCGCCCGCCGTGGGCGGGGGGGAGGAGCCCCGTCAGGATCGACGAGTGGGACGGGAAGGTCATGACCGCCGCCGTGTAGGCGTGCTCGAAGAGCGCCCCGTCGTCGGCGAGGCCGTCGAGGATCGGCGTCCGGATGTGCTTGTAGCCGTAGGCGCCGAGATGATCGGCGCGCGTCGTGTCGAGCGTGACGAGCAGAACGTTGTAGTCCGAGGTGTTCCCGCGGAAGGGTCGCACTCCCCCGCCCCAGAGGAGGTAGGCGACGAGGACGGCGACCAGCCCCAGGAAGCCGAGCCCGAGCACGGCCGCCCGGCTCTTGAGGACGGAAGGGATCTTCGGTGCGCTGCGTGCGGCGCTCTTCACGGGTTTCTTCTTCGCCATGGGCGGCCCAGTCTAGCTTGGGAGCGCCGCGATGACGAGAGGAACCCGGCGGCCCACCGATCACCTCCCGTCCCGCAACCGCCCCTCGATCGTCCGGATCAGGTCCCGGAGCTGCCCGGCGTCCGCCGGGTTCGGCGCGAGCTCGAGAGCCCGCGTCGCCTCGACCCGCGATTCCTCGAGCCGGCCGTCCTGGTAGAGGAGCCCGGCGAGG
Source organism: Acidobacteriota bacterium (assembly GCA_016195325.1). Taxonomy (NCBI): domain Bacteria; kingdom Pseudomonadati; phylum Acidobacteriota; species Acidobacteriota bacterium. Next base: position 8,901 of record JACPZX010000046.1, on the reverse strand, counting down.
CTCTCGTGCGGGCTCAGGAGGCCCGGGTCCTGCGCGACCGCGTCGCGGAACGCCGGCTCGGCCTCCTTGAATCTCCCGAGCCGCAGATACGACATCCCGAGGTTGTTGTGCGCGATGGCGAGCCATGGGGCGATCCTCGCCGCCTCCGCGTACGCGACGAGGGCCTCTCCCTCACGCCCGCTTCGGGCCAGGGCGTTCCCGAAGTTGAACTGCGCCTTGGCCGACGCCGGGCACGTCGCGACATCGCTCCCGTAGAACGAGAGGTCGCTCGCGAACTCCGCCGCCCTCGCGTGCGTCCGCACGCCGGCGGCGCCGATGACGAGGGCCGCGGCGCCGCAGACCCCGGCCGCCGCGGCGCGCGAGGGAATCCGCGAGAGCGCCTCGGCGAGGAGGGCGCCAAGAATCGCGATCAGGAGGAGCGACGGGAGGTACACGACCCGTTCGGCCATCAGCACGGGGGCGAGCACCACGAGGTTCGACGCGGGCGCGAAGGCGAGCGCGGCGGCCGAGAGGGGAATCCACAGAGGCGAGCGCGTCCGGATGAAGGCGACGAGCGCCGCGCCCCCCGCCAGCAGAATCGCCGCCCCCGCGACGACGTGGCCGTCGAGAACCGACGCGGCGAGAGGGACGGTATCGAAACCGTGATCGCCGCACAGGCGAGCGGGCCAGAGCCACAAGCTGGCGTACCGCGCGACGACCGCAATCGGAGTGAGCCACCGCGCGGCGCCCGGGGCGCCGAGCAGTGGGTTGTCGAGCCGGCTGACCGCCGCGGCATCGAGGCCGAGGCCGATCGCGCGGTAACGCATCACGAGGTAGCCGGAGAGAATCGTCATCGGGAGCAGGAATGCGAGCAAGGTCCTCCCGGAACTCGCCGGCTTGCCTGAGGCGCGCTCGCCCTCCCGAAGCGCGAACGGCGCGATAAGCGCCAGCCCGACCGCCGACTCCTTCGAGAAGAGCGCGAGGGCGAGGCACGGGAGAGCCATCGCCAGGTGACCGCGGATCGCGAGATTGAGGAACGCGAGCGCCAGGAGCGACGCGAGAAGGTCCGGGCGCCCGAAGATCGCCGCCGCCGGCTCCGAGTGGATCGGATGGGCCGCCGCGAGAGCCGCGGCGATCGCCGCGGCGGCGGCCGTCGCTCCCTCCCCGAGACCCCGCGCGCGGGCGAGCCCCGCGACGAGCAGCCCGACGAGGAGAGCGCACGCGGCGTGGAGGGCGACGTTCGTGGCGTGGTGCGCCGGCGCCCCGCCGCCCCAGATCGCGCGCTCGATCGCGTACGAGACGATCGGGAGTGGGCGGTAGTAGGGCTCCACCGACTTCAGGCCGAACCAGTACGAGCGCCCGAAAGCCGCGAGGGCGGCGCCGACCGATCGCACGGCGGCGTTCCCGGCGACGAGGGCGACGTCGTCGGAGATGAACCCCCCGCCGAGGGCGGGGGCGTAGGCGGCCAGGGGAATCGCCACCGCCAGGAGCGCGACCGGGGCGAATCTCAGCGCGCCCGGCCGCGGGATCACTTCCTTCGCGATCCCTTCGGGGCTCCCGTGAACTCGTACGTCGCGTCCTTGGTCTCGCAACCCGGGCAGAACGGGACGATGGCGTCCTTCTCGAGCGGCACGGACGTCCTCTTCCCCATCGATCGGCAGATCAGGCACTCGAACTCGCCGGCCCTGAGGACCATCTCGCCGGTCTTGAACGTGTCGGAGCTATTCGGCATCCTGGGCTCCTTCCTCGTCTTTCGCCGCCGCCCGCCCGAGCCGCGTCCCGGGCGTGCGATCCACCTGGACGACGCACTCCACGTGGAAGGTGTGCGGGAACATGTCCACGGGTCTCACGCGGATGAGCGAGTAGTCCCGATCGCAGATCTGGTTGAGGTCCCGCGCGAGCGTGGCGGGGTTGCACGAGACGTACACGAGGCGCCGGGGCCTCAGGCGCAGCATGTGGTGAATCACCGACTGGTTCAGCCCGGCCCTCGGCGGGTTCACGATGACGATCGTCGGGGGGTGCTTGTCGGACCCCATCGCCGCCAGCGCCTTCCGCGCCTCCGCCTTGATGAAGAAGCAGTTCCGCACTCCGTTGAGGAGGGCGTTGCGCTCGGCGTTGCGCACGGAATCGGGCTGCGACTCGACGCCGCGCACCTCCGCGGCGACGCGCGAGGCGAGGATCGAGATCGTGCCCGTCCCCGAGTAGAGATCGAGCACGCGGTCCTCGGGGAGGATCCCGGCGGCGTCGAGCGCGGCGGCGTACAGGCGCTCCGCCTGCCTCGGGTTGGTCTGGAAGAACGACGATGCGGTGATCTCGAACGTCGCCCCCGCGATCCGCTCCGTGATGTAACCGCGCCCGTGCAGGACCTCCTCTCGATCCCCGACCGCCACCGTCGCGCGGCGCGCGTTGACGCTCCGGATGAACGAGACGACCGCGGGAAACCTCGCCGCGGTCGCCCGCGCGATCTCCCGCACGGCGTCCGCCTCACCTTCGGACGTGACGAGGTTCACCATCGTCTCGCCCGTGAACTTCCCCTCGCGGATCGCGAGATACCGCAGGAATCCCTGGTGCGTCTTCACGTCGTACGGGGCGAGCCCCGCGGCGCCGCAGGCCTCCCGGACGAAGGCGACCAGCTCGTTGGAGAGGGGCGATTCGAGGTGGCATCGGGAGAGGTCGAACACCTCCTCGTACGATTCCGCCGGGTGGAGCCCCAGGATCATCTTCCCCGAGGCGTCGCGCCCGAACGAGAACTCCATCTTGTTCCGATAGAAGAAGACGTCGGGCGAGGGAAGCGTGTCGTCGACGATCGGATCCTCGAGCTTTCCGATCCGTTTCACCGCCTCCACGACCTGCCTCTTCTTCCACTCGAGCTGCGCGGCGTAGTCGAGATCCTGCCAGCGGCACCCACCGCAGACGCCGAAGTGATCGCACCGCGCCTCGACGCGCTGCGGCGACGGCTCGAGGATCTCGATCCTCTTCGCCTCGGCGTGCGAGCGCTGGAGCCTCGTCACCTCGGCCCGGACGAGATCCCCGGGAAGGGCCCGCCTCACCATCACGACGTACCCGTCGTGGCGCGCGACGCCGGGCCCCCCGTAGGCGAGATCCTCGATGCGGAGGACCAGCTCGTCCCCCTTCTTCACGGGCGCGGCGCCGGCGGTCTTCATGCGGTCGGGACTCCACGGGGCGGCGGCATCGCGCGGCGCGGCGCCGGAGGATGTGTGACGGTCAGTCCTGGAGGAGATCGTAGAGGTCTTTGAGCATGTCGGTCGCCGTCACGATCCCGACGAGCGTCTCGCCGTCCACGACGGGCAGCGCACCGAACTTGCGATCGTGGAGGACCTTCACGGCGTCGCGAAGGGGGGTCGAGGGGGTGACGGTGTAGGGATTGCGGGTCATGATCTGCCCGACGCGCGTGGAGTCGACGACCCGCTCGAAGGTCTCGCGATCGGCGCCCGAAAAAGGCGACGGGGTCGCGCGCTTCAGGTCGCGATCGGTGATGATGCCGACGAGCTTCCCCCCCTCGACGATCGGCACGTGCCGGATGTGGTGCTTCTGGAAGGCGAGCAGGGCGTCCCGGAGCGTCGCGTTCTCTCCGAGTGTGACGACCTGCTTGATCATCCGATCGGCGACCTTCATTCACCTTCCTCCGGCAGCGACGGATCGCGCCCTGCACCGCTCCCGGGCGGCCGCGCCGCGCAGGATATCGCACGCCCCGTCGGAGCGGCAACCGGACCGCGGCCGAAGGGCTCAATCGTGGATCGTGACCGAGCCAAAGGCGGTGGTGCCGCTCGCCGCCAAGCTCTTCTTGCCGTCGCGCACACCGACCTCCAGATCGTAGGTGCCGGCCGGGAGCCACTCCCCGAGGAACCAGTCGATCTCGTGACGCGCGATTGCACCTGTCGGGAGCGGCGCGAGGTCCGACGCGGGCGCGGCGAGCGGCCACATGAGCGGCGCGCGCGCCCCTGAGACGCGCTCGACGAGGGCGTACTCCGGGGCGAGCGCCGCCGCGCGGGCGTCGAGGCGCTCCCAGACGAACGACGCATGCACGACGCGGCCGGCGGCCAGAGCCGGAGTCCAGGGAACGCCGAGGTACTCCGCGAGCGCGGGAACGCGCGCCGCGGGCCGCGGGGGCGCGGCGAACGCGATCATCGTGAGCTCGATCGCGTCGCCGAAGCGCACCTCGACCGGCCTCCACTCGGCATCCGGCGGGCGCAGGGGTCCGGTGTCGGGTGCTTTCGCACCGGACGTCAGGTCGCGCAGCTCGAAGTTCAGAATGGGCCCCGCGGGGAACGGCGCGAGGCGCGCCCGCAGCCCCTCCCCGAGGTCGTCGTTCCGGTCCGCGAGGAACCAAGCTCCTCGCCGACCCGACTCGGGAAGATCGCCGGCGGCGACGCCGTTGTATCTCTCGCGCCCGAGGTAGTGGAGCATCTGCGGCGAGGCGATCTCGCCGTGCGTCAGGAGGACGCCCCCCTCCGGCACCGCGTCGTGGAGCGCCTGCCCGAGAAGCGGCCAGCCGGGGACGCTGACGTCATTGAAGTACGAGCGCGTCTGGGCGGGGGCCTGGGAGAGGAAGAGCGCCATCGGCGCCGCCGCCGCAAGAACCGATACCGCCGCTCCGGCGACCGGAGACACCGCCGCGGCGATCTCGCCGAGCGACGCGGGGAGCATCACGGCGCCGAGCGTCGCGAGGGGGAGCAGGTAGTAGACGAGGTGCTCGTTGTAGTGACAGGCGTTGGTGAAGACGACGTGGTGCGCGCCGCAGAAGACCGCGACGGCTGCTGCGAGCGCCCCGGCCTCCCCGACCGTCCGCCGCCACACGAGCCTCGCCGCAAGGAGCGCGACCCCCGCCGCCGCCATCCACGCGATCGGCGGCGTGAGGGCGTACTCGAGATTGATGCGAATCCGGTAGAGGTACTCGCCCCACGTGAACGGGAGCTGCGGGCTCGAAAGGACCCTGAGCGAGAGCGACGCCAGGAGATCCTGGAACGAGCCGGAGATCGCCAGGATGTGCAGGCCGACCGCCGCGAGCGCTCCCCCCGCGGACGCGACGAGAGCCGCGGCCATCCCGAGGGATCGCGCGCGCGTCGCGGGGGCGATCCACGACGCGATCGCGAGGGCGGGCGCGAGGTAGGCGCCGGGCCAGTCGATGAGCGTCGTCACGACGACGAGACCGAGGCAGGCGCGCCAGGCGGCGATGGAGCCCGTCCCCTCGTGGCGGAGCCACGCGGCGATCGCGAGGAGACCGAAGAAGGTGACGAAGGCCTCGTGATCGAGCATCTGCCCGTAGTAGACCGCCCCCGGGGCGAAGGCGAAGAGGAGCGCGGCCACGGTCCCGGCGCCCGCGCCGGCCATCCGGCTCGAAAGAACGAAGAGGACGGGGCACGTGAGGGCCGAGAGCACGAGCGGCATGAGCCGCGCCGCCCACTCCGTCACGCCCAACGCCCGGAAGGCCAGTGACGTCAGAAGGGCGATCGTCGGCGGATGATGGGCGAAGAACGTCAGATCGTGAGGTCCCGCCGGGCCGATGGTCCGCACCTGGCCGAACCGCGTCGCGAGATAGCCGTGCTCGAGGTAGTTGCGCGCGAAGATCGAGAAGTTCGCCGTGTTGTGATCCGCGAAGGTCATGAACGGAGAGCGGACGTGGTAGAGCCTGGGGACGAGCGCGGCGACGACGAGGGCGGCGAGGAGGGCGGCGCGGCGCGCGCGGGTCAACGCGCCTCCCCGCCCCCTTCAGGGCCGGCGATCGGCAGAGCGAACGTGAAGAGGCTTCCGCCGTCCGGCGACGACTCGACGCCGATCCTCCCGCCGTGCATCTCGACGATCTCGCGCGCGATGACGAGGCCGAGCCCCGTTCCGCGGGGCCGGCCGGGCCCCTCCGCGATCTGCGAGAACTTGCGGAAGAGGCGCTCGAGATCCGCGGGGGCGATCCCGCGACCGGTGTCTCTCACCTCGAAGACGGCCGCGGCGCGGGATCCGGGAAGCTCGCCGGCGCCCGCGGTCACCGTCACCCGCCCTCCGGCCTCGGTGAACTTCAGCGCGTTGCTCACGAGGTTGCTGAGCACCTGCAGGAGTCGATCGCGATCTCCGGCAAGGTCCGGGGGGGCGCCGGAGGTCTCGGCGACGAGCGCCAGCCCCCGCTCGGCCGCCAGCCCCTCGAAGGCCTCGCACGTCTCCCGCACGAGGGAGGCGGGGGCCAGCGCCGCCACGTGAAGGTCCATCTTCCCCGCCTCGATCTTCGCGAGGTCGAGGTAGTTGCTCGTGAGGCGATCGAGGCGATCGGCCTCGCGCACGATCCTCTCGAGAAAGGTCCGCCGCTGCTCGGGCGGCATCTCGTCGAAGTCGTCGGCGAGGATCTCCGCGTACGACCGGATGGAGGTGAGGGGCGTCCGCACGTCGTGCGCGACGATGGACATCAGCTCGGACTTCATCTCGTCGAGCCGGCGCATCGCGCGCAGCTCCTCCTCCATGCGCGCCCGGGCGCCCGCCTCGCTCACGAGCCGGGCGTTCTCGAGGGCGATCGCCGCGTAGTTGGCGAACGCCAGGAGAAAATCCCGATCCTCCTCGTCGAACCCGGCGCCGGCCGTGCGGCTGTCGACGTAGATCACGCCGAGCACGCGGCCGTCCCGCTCCACGAGCGGCACGCAGATCACCGACCGGATCCGGAAGTTCACGACGCTCTTGTGATCGCGAAAGCGCTCGTCGCTCTGGGCGTCCGAGGTGAGGACGGGGGCGCCCGACGCCGCGACCTGCCGGGCAATCCCGGTGGAGATCGTGCGCGCTCCGGCCGACGAGATCTCCTCGCCCATGTTGCGGTGCGCGCGCAGCGTCAACCCCTCGCTCGGCGCCCCCGCGAGCATGACGAAGCCGCGATCGGCGCCGATGACCTTCAGAGCCAGATCGAGGATGAGATCGATCAGGTTGCCGCGATCGACCGACGAGTTCACCACCCGCCCGATCTCGTACAGCGTCTGCATCATCCGCCGCGCCCGCTCGATGCGCGCGATGCCGAGGCGCAGGTCGCCGAGAGCCGCCTCGAGGCCGTGAAGCCCCTGCTCGAACCCGGCGCCTCCCGCGCCGATCTTCCGGAGGCGTTCGACCGCCTCCCACGCCTCGGCGACCAGGGCGCTGCCCAGGAGAGCGGCCGGTCCGGGATGGTCGCCCACCGTCGTCTGCATCGCAGTGGGGGCGGCGTCCACGAATGAGTAGAGGGAGTCGCCGAGCCGGATCAGGTCGCCGTCCCGCAGCTCGCACTCGTCGACGCGGCGGTTGTTGACGAAGACGCCGAGGCTCGACCCGGCGTCGCGGATCGAGAAGACGCTCCCCATCCTGACGACGCTCGCGTGGTGTCGCGAGACGCGGAGATCGTGCGAGACGATGTCGTTGTCCGAGGCGCGTCCGAGGGAGACGACATCCCGCTCGAGCGCGTGCACGATCTGTCGGCCGTTGTTGTCGGAGAAGACGAGGCAGGCCATGGGAAGATTATATCGCCGGGCCCCGTGGTACGATCGCGCGCGCATGTCCGAACGCAGGTCTCACCCGTGGATCGACCCAGGCGCCGTCTTCGTCCTCGCGATCGGGCTCCGGCTCGCCTACGTGCGCGACATCGAGATCGCCGGGCTCGGATCCTTTCTGAGACTGGACCCGCTCTACTACCACGAGTGGGGCGCCCGCATCGCGAGAGGTGAGTGGGTCGGCGCGCAGCCCTTCGAGATGTCCCCGCTCTACCCGTACCTCCTCGGCGCCGTCTACCGGATATTCGGGGAGGGACTTCTCGCCCCGAAGATCGCCCAGGCCTTCCTCGGCGCGCTCACGTGCGCGCTCGTGACCGTCCTCGCGCGCCGCCTCTCCGGCCGCGCGGCGGGCCTCGTCGCCGGGCTCCTCCTCGCGACGTACGGTCCGGCCCTCTTCTACGACGGGCAGATCAACAAGACCACCCTCGCGATGTTCCTCTCGGCCCTCCTCGCCTCGGCCCTCGTCGTCTCCGAAGGCCGGCGGAAGGGATGGATCGCGTTCGCGGGGCTCGTCCTGGGCCTCGCGGCGCTCGTGCACGAAAACGTGAACCTCGCGGCGCCGCTCGTCGTGGCGTGGCTGATCTTCCCCGTGGGGATCGTCCCGTGGAACGAACGAGGGGCGCGCGCCCTGATCTTCGCGGCCGGCTGGGCGGTCGCCGTGGCCCCCGCGACGGCTCACAACCTGGCCGCCACCGGCGAGGTGGTCCTGATCACGACGGGCGGCGGCGAGAACTTCTACACCGGGAACCACGAGGGGGCCTCCGGGCGCTACTCCCCTCCGCCGTTCGTCCGCCCCGACCCTTTCTTCGAGCACGAGGACTTCCGCGCCGAGGCGGCGCGGCGCCTCGGCCGCCCGGTCACGCGCAGCGATTCGTCGCGGTTCTGGTGGGACGAGGGAGCGCGCTACCTCTCCTCGCACCCTGGAGCGGCGATCCCCCTCCTGTGGGACAAGCTCTCGGTCTTCTGGAACGCCTTCGAGCGCCCGGACAACTTCTTCTACGAGAACTTCCGCCGCTTCTCGCCGACGCTGTCGCTTCCGCTCGCCGGGTTCGGCCTCATGGCGCCGCTCGCGCTGGTCGGGATGGCGCTCGCCGCCCGGCGCTTCCGAGAGATGTTTCCACTCTACGCCGTGGTGGCGGCATTCCTCCTCTCCGCCGTCATCTTTTTCACCCAGTCGCGGTACCGGATGCCGGCGGTGCCGCTTCTCACCGTCTTCGCCGCCCAGGCGATCGTCACCCTCGTCGATCTCGCGCGGCGGCGCGAGGGGCGCGCGGCGGCGGTGTCGGGGGTGGCGCTCGCCGGCGCCTTCCTGTTCGTGAACCGCGACCCCGGGAACAACGCGGCCTTCTGGGCGCAGAACGACGCCATCCTCGGCGAGATGTACGCCAACGCCGGACGGCTGGACGACGCG